>JAPKCZ010000514.1 GCA_028822745.1 Kiritimatiellia bacterium
GGCCTTTATTGGGGTCGACGTATTGACGTACGCGAACATGGACAACCATTTCCACCTTTTGCTTCACGTGCCGGAACCGAAGGCACTGTCGGATAACGAGCTGATCGAACGGCTGAATCACCTCTATTCACCTATCGTGGTTCAGAATCTAGCCGCTTCGCTTGAGGGGCTCCGCGATAGCGGAACGGCAGATCAGGCGGAGGCCTTTGTGGCACGTTACACGGCCCGTATGTACGATCTCTCGGAGTTTATGAAGACCCTTAAACAGTGCGTCACGCAGTCATACAACGCCCGACACAAGCGCAAGGGCACGTTGTGGGAAGAACGCTATAAAAGTTTACTTGTGGAAGGCCGGGGTAACGCCTTGTTTACCGTGTCCTCGTATATAGAGCTCAATCCTGTCAGGGCAGGTCTCGTTGATGATCCTCGACACTTTCGCTTCTGCGGCTACGGCGAAGCCTGCGGTGGCTCAGAGAGCGCACGGCGTGGGCTGATGCATATCATGGACGTTGCCGGCGAGTGCACAGACTGGCGAGAAGCCGCCGCGCGCTATCGACAGCTGCTCTATGTGCGAGGTGAAGCCATCGGCGTTGGTGAAGACGGACGTGCCGCACAGCCTGGTTTTGATGCCGTCGAGGTACAGAATGTGCTAGATGCTGGCGGAAAACTTCCCAAAGCTGTTCTCCTGCGCTGTCGCGTGCGCTACTTCAGCGACGGTGCAGTGATGGGTAGTCGCGCCTATGTCGAAGATGTGTTTCAGCGGCACCGCGAACAGTTTGGGCAGAAGCGAAAAACCGGCGCCCGCCCCATGCGTGGTGGTGACTGGGGCGGCCTGATGACTGTGCGGCGCCTCAGGCTGACGCCGATCAGAGCCTGACACAAAGATTACGCGACAGATCCCTCTTCTCAGGCGGCAACAACCTCTCCTGCCCCGCCTATACAGGACGACTGTGCCTAAGTGGCTCGTCTTAGAGTCAGCATTACGTCAGATGCACCTCTTGTCGCGCGTCTACTTCATTGCCGCGAAACATATCCAGCTTTTCTGGCTGAAGGTACCACCAAAAACGAATCAAAAACAAAAACGGGATACTACTTGCGCTGATGGCCTGTCCCTGTTTTGTGTTCTTGACGAAGTCAGCGCCGCATTCCGCGCGACGCAGTCGCGCGGAACGCTTGAGCTAAGGTGCGCGGTTTACCGCGTCGCCTTCAGCTTCTTGTTCGAAATGTCTGATTCTGACTGCTTCTGCAAGCGAACAGGCTCACATACCTTCCCTCTTGCGCCTTTGGAAGCACTCTCTTCATTATTTGCTTTAAGAGTCAGATTGCCACCATCTAGATCTACGAACTCAAGTGGGAGCAAATGATACTTGCTACCGGCCTCCGCCTGAGTCAGAGGCGAAAAGGCCAGATTGTCTTTGAAAGTGTTCTGCGGGGCCTGGTCGGTCGTCATCAGATTGCCATGCTGATTGAAAACGACATTGTATCGAATAGTGTTTTCGTGCGGTGCAACCGTCATGTCGAAGTGTGTTCCGTAGCGTTTGGGGGTTCCCTTTAGCTTCTTCCGTTTTTCTGGGGAGTTAAGCAGATCCTTGCCGCGGGATGCGCCAATGAGAATTCCGGCGTCTTTGGCATTCACGATTGTGTTGTTATCGATCTTACACCCGCTGACAGCCTGATAAAATGCGGGCGGCGTATCGCTCACGCCGTACAACAAACGGATACCAGAGCCGCGACTCTTCCAGATGACATTGTTCCTGACAATGTGGTTTTTACCGGATAGCCGGATGCCACCAGCGCAGTTAACCATGCGATTGGATTCGATGGTGCAGCCTGAACCACCGCGCATCACGAGTTCACCATTACAGTCGAGAAAGAGATTACCTGTATAGCGGTTCCCCGAACTCTTGTTGCTGATGATTTCCGCTTCTCCATTGCACCGAACAAAACGGTTGTTTTCCACAAGCGTGTTGGCATTCACGTTTCCATACAGTGTCTGGCTCTGGCCGATCTGAATGGTTTCACGCCCGTTTCCCCCTATTGAAGGCACATCCTCGAAGAGGTTGTCACGAATGATCGTTCCAACCGGCGCTTTGTGGTTGCCAATATAGATCACAATATTCTTTGAGGGGTTTTTGGAAAAATGACAGGAGGAAATTTGATTCTTCTTGCCATCCCCCGCGATGTTGATAATCGCTTGGGCTTTGATCTTGGTGAAGCTGGCATGTCTGACCGAGCAATGCCGGGTCGAATTGAATGCCACAGCCGTGCCTGAATTGTCGGCAAACGAGAAGTCCTTCAGATGCACATACGATGATCCGTTGAGTCGCATGGCACTCTTGCCGGTGAAGATGGTCTTGTCACGACCTCGCCCTTTGATTGTGATTGGGGCGTCTTTCGTTCCCGACGAACCTATGTCCACCGTCCAGTCTTTCAGCGTCCCGTTCGGTAGAAGCAGAACATCCCCCGGTTTTGCAATTTTGATACGCGAAGAGAGTTCCGTGAGGTCTTTGATCTCATGTTCATTCGCCGGGACAGTGGCTTTGTTCTT
>JAPKCZ010000515.1 GCA_028822745.1 Kiritimatiellia bacterium
TGCGTGTACGCGGCACTAACACCAAAGAGCTTGAACCCACGGAGGACGCTGCGGGTGAAAACCCCTGGGATGACCTCTGGTTCTACACCAACCCGGTATTCGTTACGGCGAGATGAAGGCACACCAATTACAAATGGGAAATTTAAGCCAGTAGAAGTCGAATCAAGAAACGTATCTGAAGAAAACAGAACTCTCGTTCAAGTGAGCTGCTTGCGCAGCGCAACCCGAAAGTCTGCTTCGTACACTTGCTCCGGTGCTTCGCGCACCATCTTATCAGCCGCGTGCGCATCGTCGCCGACGAGAATTCTCCACCGGTCGTTGTGCACGCCGTCGAGGATGATTGTCGCCGCCTGCCCCGCGCTGAGCGGCGCCTTGTTGCTAAAGTCATCCAACTGCTGCTGGATCGCCGCGCGAATCTGCTCGTCGCTGTCATTTCCGCCCGGCATGCCGCTTTCGACCATCCGCCTGCGAATCTTCGCAATGTCGGCAGCACTCATGTCCTTCGGCGTCGGTCGGCCGAGCACCTTGTCGGTATTGATCGCAAGCGACGAGCCGATGTGGCCCGGCATCACCACCGCCACCTTGACGTGCGGCGCATTCAGTCGCAGGTCGGTGACAAGGGCCTCGGAGAAACCTTTCACTGCAAACTTCGCCGCGCTGTACGCGGTGTTCGTTACTGCCCAGAAGCCGTTCACGCTGCTCGTGTTGACGATGTATCCCTCGCTGCTCGCCACCAGGAACGGCATGAACGCGCGGCTGCAGTAATACACGCCGAACCAGCAGACGCCGAAGGTGCGATCCCACTCTTCCCGCTTGTTGATCAGAAAACTTTCGCCGCCACCGATACCGGCATTGTTGAACAACAGATTGATGTCATCGCGCTCGTGCGCTTTCAGCGCGGCATCCCGAAACGCGAGGACTTGCGTTTCGTCTGCTACGTCGCACAGATGGGTTGTCACGCGCACCGACGGCGAGTCCTGTGCGCACAGCCGCTGCGTCTCATGCATGTTTTCTTCGGATACGTCGCAGGTCGCGACATGACATCCTGCCGCCGTCAGCTGCCGCACCAGCTCACGTCCCATACCGGTGCCTCCACCGGTGACGATCGCGAGTTTGCCTTTGAAATCCTTCATCACGCTGTCATCTAGGCCGATATTTCCAGATGGCTCAATCCCGGTGCAACGGCGATAACGCCGTCGTGGTCACCGAGAAAACGAACTGCTTCTAATCCTGATTTATTGGGTACCCCCTAGAACTCATAGGTAGCCTCAATCCCATAGCTCCTAGGTCTGGCGTAAGAATTAACTATTCCGAAAAGCGATTCGCCCCCGTTCCACACGAGGATTTCGTCATCGAACAGATTCCTGCCATACAGGGCCAGCCGCCACCGGTTTTCCGCAGCCTCTCGTATTGTCACGCGTATATTGGCCATGTTGTACTGCGGAACTTCCCTCCGATCGGTATTTTCCACATCGGACCAGCTTTTGGTTTGACCCGACCAGTCGAGGCGTACCTCCCCTTCGATACCAGGCATCACTGGAAACATATAAGCGGCCGATGCGGTCCATTTCCATTCGGGAGCATCGGGGAGTCTATTACCCTTCGTTTGAGCTAGACCGCCTTTGGGTTGAAAGGCCGAATCGATTTCTGCTTCAATCCACTGGACGCCTAGCCGCACGAAGAGATTCTCGGTGACCATCCCGGAGGCATTCAAGTCAAAACCCGTGCTATGGGCTTTACCGGTATTCCCATTGTAGGTCAAAGCCGAAGTTATACCGGCAAGGGGCCCTGCATCTTGTAGCATTATCGCGTCTTTCCAATCGAAATAGAATGCGGATCCTGTAAGATTCATACGGCCATCCAATAGCCTGAGCTTCGCGCCCAGTTCGTAATTGATCGCAGAATCACCATCAAAGTACAGCTTTGAATTCACAGCGACGAGTCTCTCGGAAACCAGGGCATCCTCCCCATCGCGAGTGGGCAGGTTGATATCACCGGCAGTTGCCAGAAGGTTATTCAGTAGGCCTAGATCATAGTTAAGATCGCCATTGTAGCCGCCCGGACGAAATCCGGTACTGACGATGCCGAAATACATCATATCTTCATTCGGCCGCCAGGTCAGGCCAACCCTAGGTGTCCACTCCTGGTCATCAGTTCCCGCATTCACACGCGAGAACTCCTGCGTCATGTCTGTGTATCGCACACCTGCGTTAAGTTCCCAGCTTTCGGACAACGCGTAACTGAAATCGCCGAAGATCGCATATTCTTCAAGGCTATTATCAGGGCTATTTTCAGGCGCTAGCAGGAAGCTCTCATACTGCGGCCGCCACTGTTCCGTTTCTGGGGTCAGTCCAAAGGGTGCGTTTCTGCTTGTGGAATCGTCGCTGTCCTTGTAAAAAAATCCTGCTATCCAACCGAACGGACCATCCCCATTGGAAACCAGACGAAACTCCTGCGCAAAGCGTTCTGATTCGATGTAGAACGTCCCGGCAAACGACGTCATATTAGTCATATCCTGAGGATTGCCAGTAAAAGGGATGGGGG
>JAPKCZ010000516.1 GCA_028822745.1 Kiritimatiellia bacterium
AAGCGTCTCGCACGATGCGGATGCCTTCGCGAATGGCTTCGGCCGGTGTGTCCGGCGCGGGTTCAAATACAAGTGGGATATTGTTCGGAATGATACCCTTGTACAGATCGAAGTCAATGCAGCCATGCGGCGGCATGACGTGATCACGAACCTGGTCAGAAACATCGTGAATATGCATGCCGCAGAGCGCGGGAGCGAGTTTTTCTAACCAGCGGCGATGCGTGATCAGGCCCAGGTTCTCTCGAATCTGGCCGTGTCCCATATCGTGCCAATACCCAATGGGTTTTCCTTCGAAATGCTGACGCAAGCGATCCATCTCCACTTCTGTAGGTATGGCCTCCCACGTGGGCAGGTTTTCGAGACCGAGGGTCACATTCGCCGATTCAAGCGCAGGAATTAGGGCGTCGAGCGAGTCTTTGAGGAGCTCAATTTGCTCGGGTGCCTTCTTGTCGCGTAGGAGGAGCATCTTGTCTTTGCGTTTTTCGTATTTTTTGCTGAACTGTTTGTCGTCGTGAATGAGGCGAATCAGATCGCGGGTCATATGCTTCATGTCGACGTAGCCTGCATGACAAACGACGGCGGAGGCCCCGAGTTCAGCGGCAAACTCAATGGTGCGTCGTGTGTTAAGAATGGCGCTTTCACGAACACTGTGGTCTTTACTGGCGAGCAGCCAAATTTCCGGATGTCCCATGGTGGAACCGGCGGGCACGGGACAGAAATTGTGCAAGCTTGAGACCGTGACGGCTCCGGACGCGACCATCTTCGTGACGCCGGCCACAAGATCCATACGTAAGTCGTAGCCCAGTTCGATCTGCGTTAATCCTGTGTCATTCAGGATCTCTTCGATCATCGCCTCGCCGTCTTCGTGTCGAAAGGCGTTCCAATGGGTGGAGATTGAAAAGGAGGGGTGCGATGCAACCTCGCAGTGGTTGGCATCGGGCGTTAGGCCTATGGCGTTATCCGTTTGCACAGAATGTCCTAATCATAGAAACAAAAACGCCCCGACCCGAGCGGGTAAGGGCGTTACAAAATCACTGTATAGTCTAACCATGTGCAAGATTGCGAAAGCAACCTTGTTCAGTCACGGTTGGCAATGACGCGAGCACGAGCACGAGCAGACTTCTTGCGACGCTTCTCGCTGGGCTTTTCAAAGTAACGATTTGCGCGGACCTGCTTCATCATGCCTTCTTTGTCCATGATCTTCTTCAGGCGCTTTAGGGCGCGCTCGACGTTTTCGCCTTTTTTGAGTTTTACTTGAATCACGGTGTTTTCACACCCCCTCTCGGATCATTAAATTGTTAACGGATCGTTTAGTGTTTTCTTGTCAATTAATTAGCCCATCCTACGGCAGGGGGTAAGGCGTGTCAATGCCTATGTCGGTTGCCCTACGTAGTTGTCGCTTGTTGGAATTTGTTGCTTGTTGCGGACTTTCTGTTGCGATTAATGTCTTAACTACTTGTGGATTAGTGTGTTAGGGTTTTTGGCGGGAAACGTTGAAGTGTCTCGAGATGAGACGTTTCAGTTTTTCTTGAATTTTGAGACGGGTTTTCGACCAATCGAGTGGTAGATGAACCCGTTTGATTCCATATCCGCGACTTTAAAGGTGTTTCGACCATCGATGACGATACCACAGCAGGATTTGAGTTCGGTCAGATCCATGTCTCGCACTTCGGGCCAGTCGGTCAAGATTAGTACAGCATCGGCACCTTCTGTGGTCTCAAGCGGTGTTTTGAAGTAATCCATGCCTGGATGTTCCGAATCAAACTTGCCTTGTGCAATCGGGTCCCAAAGACGCAGGGTTGCGCCGCTTTTTATCAGTTCGGGCACAAAATACTGCGAGGGCGACATACGCACGTCATCGGTGCCGGGCTTGAACGCTAAACCAAGGACGGCGATCGTTTTGCCCTGCAGCACCCAAAGCTCCTGCTGCAACTTGCCGAAGAGATGTTCGCGCTGGCTGTCGTTGATGGCCTGAACTTCTTTGAGAATATTGAGATTGTACCCAACTTCATCACCCATTCGAATGAAGGCATCGACGTCCTTTGGGAAGCAGGAACCGCCATAACCGACGCCTGCATGAAGAAAGGCTGGTCCGATACGGTTGTCGAGGCCCATACCGTGGGACACCTGGCTGATGTCGGCACCCGTGAGTTCGCAAATGCGGCTGACGGCATTGGCGAACGAAATTTTCATCGCCAGGAAGGCGTTGGAGGCATGTTTGGTCAGTTCGGCACTGGCCACGCTCATTTCGAGGTACTCGCACTTGCTCTTCTTAACAACGGGTTCGTAGATTTCGCGAAGAAGATTGGCGGCGCGGTCGGAGTCCACGCCGACCACGATACGATCCGGGTTGAAGGCGTCGCGAATGGCTGTGCCCTCACGCAGAAACTCCGGATTGGATGCAATATCAAAAGGAATATCGTCTTTTAGATACTTGCGCATGGTGCGCCAAAGCTGTTCGTTGGTGTTCACGATGACCGTGCTTTTCTCAACGATAAGTCGGTAATCGTCCATGTTTTCGGCAACTTCACGTCCGACG
>JAPKCZ010000517.1 GCA_028822745.1 Kiritimatiellia bacterium
CACCGTTCGCGTCGCTGAACGAAAAAGATTGCCTTTTATCGAGGCCACGAAATTCGGCATGATGATGGCTGTTACGATTCCGATAATCGAAACCACAAGAAGTAGCTCAATCAACGAAAACCCGCATCGCTGTCTGAATGTCGCACTCATCTATGAATGTGCCGCCTCTCGCCGCATGCCCCAATTCGTCTGCCGTGGCGCCACCCGCGGCGGACGTTAGAAACTTGTAATATCGTCGCCACCACCCATGGACGTATCCGGCCCAGCCGAAATAATTTTGTAGCTGTCTCCGCTCTTCTGATAGGTGAAAGGAATTCCCCAGCCATCTTGGGGCAAACCCTTGCCCTTCAAGTAGGGGCCATTCCAATTGGGAGCCCCATCACTACTCATCAAATTGTTAAGCGAGGCGGGATAGCGCCCCGTATCCACTTCATACATGTCCACTGCCGTCGAAAGCGCGGCAATACTGACACGTGTCGTTTTGATTAAGGCCCCCTTCGACTTGCCGCCAAACTTCACGGCAACCACACCGGCCAACATGCCCAAAATGGCCACCACTAAAAGAACTTCAATCAAGGTAAAACCCGCGCGGCGAGACATCTCCGTTTTCTGCACTTTATTCTCCATGGTCATAACGCCAATCCTCCTGCTTAGCCCTGTCAAAGGGCGATTGTATTCGAAACACATGTTCGCGTTGTCAACGTCACGCTAGACGTCGAGTCCGTCAGTTAAACTAAAGACCGCCATGAGAATACTCACGGCAACAAAGCCCACGCCGATCGCAACGCCCACGATCAACATAGGTTCGAGTGCGGTCGTGAAAATCTTAATATTACGGTCCAACTCGTTCTCGTAACGGCGCGCAATATGGCTCAAGGAGGTACCCATATCGCCGGTCTCTTCACCGATCGCCAACATATCCGTGAACATTTCGGGCAGCACATTGCCTGCCGCGAGCGGACCAGAGATGGACGCTCCGTCGGTGACACGAGCACGTGCTCGGTCAATTTCCTCACTGATAATCAAATTCCCCGTGGTCCGCACAACGATACTCAAGGCCTGCAAAACGGGCACACCATTGCTCAACAAGGTCCCCAGTGTGCGCGCCAAATTGGAATAGGTTCCGGCGGCAACGATGCCTTTGATCAAGGGTGTTTTCAGCATGAACTTGTGCAACAAACGTTTGCCTGCGTGCGTTTTCAGTGCGCGTTGAATAAACACACCGATCACACACGCAATAATCACGGCCAGCCAACCATATTTAATACACCATTCGCTGCCATCAATAAGCATACGTGTTGGCAACGGTAGGGCTTCCCCTAGATCTTCGAAAATTGTTTGAAACTGCGGCACCACTTTAACCATGCAGAAGATCATGGTAAGCACACCCAACACCAAGACGATAAGGGGATACGTCAGAGCCATACCGACTTTTTCCTTGGTGTCCTGCACGCGCTCGTAATGGTCGACCACACGCTTCAGGACTTCGTCCATCGCGCCACTGGCCTCTCCGGCCTGAATCATGCTGACGTAAAGATGCGTGAAAGTATCCGGAAATTTGGCAAAGGCCTCCGACATGCCCGTGCCCCGAATGATCTCATCGCGCAGGCCCATCACGACGGACTGGCCCGCTTTTCCTGTCCGCCGATTGGAGAGCGTATTGAGTGCGTTCCCCACTGTCATCCCAGAGGCCAGCAGGTCGCTTAGCTCCTGCGTAAACATGAGGACTTCGCGTGAGCTCATGCGCTCCTGACCGCGACGCCATGTCATTTTCGTTTTTTTCTTCGCGCCTTTTGCCGTCTTTTTGCTGCCCGTACTACCTTCAACGACAGAAACCGGCACGTGCCCCATTACTTCAACCTGCTTCATGGCGGCACGGCGATCAGGCGCTTCAACGTTGCCGTCGACTTTCTGCCCGGCCTTGCTGCGTGCTGTATATACAAACTGCGCCATGAGCTTATTCGTCCTCCGTCACGCGAAGGACCTCCTTTACGGTCGTCACACCATTGAGCACCTTTTCCCAACCATCGTCACGAAGCGGAAGCATGCCATCCTTGAGTGCCTGCACACGAATTTCATTACTCGACTTGTGTGACGTCACCAGGCTTCGGATCTCGTCGGTGACCGACAGTACTTCAAAAATACCGCGTCGGCCACGGTACCCTGCCGTGCGGCATTCGTCGCACCCGACGGGATCGTAGATCTTTCGACCCGCAAGATCGGGAAAGCCCACACTCTTCAAAAAGGCAGCATCGACTTTCGCCTCAACTTTGCAGGAATCGCACAGCTTTCGAATCAGACGCTGGGCAATCACCGCTTCACACGCTGAGGCCGCCAGGAAAGGTTCAACACCCATGTCCAAAAGTCGCGTGAACGATCCCGATGCATCATTCGTATGCAAGGTGCTAAAGACCAGATGCCCGGTCAGCGATGCCTGAATTGCAATTTCTGCCGTTTCACGGTCGCGAATTTCACCGACCATAATGATGTCGGGATCCTGACGAAGAAAGGAGCGCAGGGCGCGCGCAAAAGTCAGT
>JAPKCZ010000518.1 GCA_028822745.1 Kiritimatiellia bacterium
TCACGTGGCAAGGCCGAAACTTCACAGAGGACGCCGAAGCCACGGAGAAACCCAAAAAGATCAAGGTAAACGAAGTACGACATGACATGGGTTTCTTCTGGAAAGCCACCATCGAAACATACGAGGAGCTCACAGGCGTTGACGTCAACAAACTGCCAGACGTAAAAACCCCATTCCCAGCAGAGACACTTGATGACTTTGGGCTGGGCACCGAACGGGAAAAACACCTAGACGATAAAATCGAACACCAATATGCTGCAATGGGTGCTGCGGCGAAGAGGCTACCCTTCACAGAAAGCGAGAAAGTATTCCAGCTGACGCTCGACGCCCTCAAAAAGGTGGTCTACATGACGCCCGCTGATGGAGACGTACTTTCCCGAAAACCCAAAGCTATGGCTCATGTCTCAGTCCCCGCCACGGAGGCTCAACCTCGGAAGCCCTGCCCGTTGGGACTCAGACGCGCCAAAGCCAAACCAAAGAAGAAAGTGAAGAAGGCCGAACGACCGCTATCTGAAGACGAAATCTTGGAAAAGCTAGCCGAAGACGATCCCAAGCTAGAAGGAGAACAACCAGGCCGCCTTCAACCCATCGCAGCGAGGGTACTCATGAAACTACTATATGGAGCGAGAATGGCGCGATATGACCTCCTCAGGGCCATCGCCTACCTCGCGACTTGCGTTACAAAATGGACGGAACAATGTGACAAGGACCTCCACCACCTCATGCTCTACGTCAAATCCACACAGGACCTTCAAATGGTAAACTGGTGCGGGGACGACATGAAGGATTGCAAGCTCGTTATGTACACCGATGCAGACTTCGCCGGGTGCACACGCACACAGAGAAGCACGTCCGGCATCGTCATCATGCTTATCGGGCCCAACACCAAGATGATGCTGTCAGCAATTTCCAAGCGCCAGTCCGCGGTATCCCACTGTACAACAGAAGCTGAAATGATCGCTACTGCGCTAGGCCTTCGCGCCGAAGCCATCCCGTTCCAAATACTATGGGACATCCTTCGCCGCACCAATCAACCTAGCGGAGCGCCACGAAGCACTACAGATGACATGGATACCCCGCTGCCGCCTATAGCGCTGGACATCATGGAGGACAACCAGTCGATGATCAAGATTTGCCACAACCAAAATTGGCAGAAACTCCGCCACCTATCTCGCACACACCGCGTAAACGGAGCTTTCATCAATGAGTGCATCCACGAACCACATCATGCTATCAAGTTGGTCGGCTGCAAAACTGACGACATGGCAGCAGACATCGGAACTAAACGCTTCACAGATGCGAGAAAGTGGCACAAACTACTATACCTCAACAACATCGTCGACACGAAAAAGTTCTGGAAGGCCACGTCACTGACGACATACCTTAACCAGGTCACGCCGTCAAACTCTTTTGCGTGCCCGGTCACGCCAATAACGGAGGTTTACGCAAAAGCAAAGGCACTCCGCACTGGCACAGTTCCGAAATGGCGCTACATCACGAACAACGATGAGGACCTCGACGATTCCAGGTTCCCAGTCGTATGCCCAGCGCAAAAGAAGAACGCCGCCAGGATTAGTCCCAAAACGCAGGCCATCAGAAAAGTCCGCCGGAAGTATAACATTCACACTACCCAGGGGTACATCGAGGAGCAGCTCAAACGCCGCGAAAACGAATCAATCGACGTCCCTCCTGAGTTCGCAAATGACCTTCTGGCGCTACTGCACAACATTGAGTGGCCAGACGACAAGCGGACCGAAGTCACCGGCGACGGAACCTGCCTGGGCTTAACCAACACCCGCGAGGGACCACGCTTGGGACTCAGAACGGGAAAAGCCAGCGATCTTATCCTTCACATCCGCTCAATGCTGGACATGATGGAAAGACAGCACAAATGGCTCAGAAATTTCAAATGGACCTCGATCCAAGTCAGCCACAACTCGGTAGCAAAACGACATAAAAACACCAACAATAAGGGACTGAGCCTAGCAATAGGCTTGGGTGACTACCAAGGTGGGGAGATGAAGGTCGAGGACACGGAGTACGACATTCGGAACAAAATACTGCTTACCGACGGTAGCAAACCTCATAGCAGCAACAACTTCAGAGGCAACCGCTGGTCGCTTATTCTATTCACTCACACCAAGTGGTTCGATCTACCAGCACACATCCAACGAGCCCTGATACAGAAGCAATTCCGCGTCCCAGGCGAAAGCAGACGTGGCAAGCTGGCAATGATTGAACCTATTTACTACAGACACTCGTACAAAAAGCCGCCGCTCACGATTATGGAATATTGCTGCAGTAGTAACAGCCAAATCTGCAGACAGAGCCAATCGCTAGACAGACAAACGATCGTCATCCGAAAAACCCAAGACGAGGCAGATATGCTCAGACCAATGAATGTCGACAAGGCGATGCTCGAAATCCAAGAGGCGCCATATGGATCACTACTACTTTGGGCGTCCATACCGTGCACAGGCGGCTCACCACTCCAGTACCTCAACTTCGCAAAGTGGAAAAGGGAAGGAGCTT
>JAPKCZ010000519.1 GCA_028822745.1 Kiritimatiellia bacterium
GCTGCCAGTTCTGATGGGTTTTGCACTCCTGTTGTTGTCCTCAACAGAGGGGTGGTCGGGACTCCTCACTCTCGATCAGGTTGTCAATGAGGCCGCAAAAAAATTAGACGTCACCGCCGTAACGCGGTAGAAGAAGAAAATAAACGGTGATAGTGACCTTTGCGTTAATCGGCGCAGGGTCGGAAATTGAAAAACAGGAGGAAACAGATTATGGCTTTTAAGACGCTGATTTTGGCAGGAGCAATTCTTGCCGCATCCTTATCAACAACATTTGCCGGCACATTGGAGGATGTAAAATCTCGCGGCATTTTGAACTGCGGCGCCAGTGAGGGTGTTCCCGGTTTCTCGAACCCCGATGCAAATGGTAACTGGGCCGGTTTGGATTCAGATATTTGCCGCGCCATCGCTGCTGCAATTTTTAATGACCCGACAAAAGTAAACTTTGTACCGCTGGCATCGAAGCAGAAAATTCTGGCCGTGGTCACCGGACAAGTTGATCTGACATCGCGCACCACGACCTGGACCATGAAACGCGATACAAAAGAAGGCGTCGATTTCACCACGATCGTTTTCTACGATGGTCAAGGTTTCATGGTGCGCAAAGACCTTGGTGTTACCGATGCGCGGCAGCTTAAGGGTGCCACCGTCTGCGTGACCACGGGCACGACAACGGAACTCAATCTGGCTGACTTTGCGCTGGCGAATAATATCAAAATGGAAGCCGTCGTCTTTGAAGGCAAAAAGGAGGCGGTCAACGCCTATAAATCGGGCCGGTGTGATGCATTTACGACAGATTCCAGTCAGTTGGCGGCATGGCGTACAACCATGAAAAATCCAGGCGATCACCTCATCCTGAAAGAGTTGATCTCAAAAGAGCCTTTATCTCCTTTGGTGCGCCACGGCGACAACAAATGGAAAGATCTTGTAACCTGGGTCATCAATGGATTGATCACCGCCGAGGAACTTGGCGTGACGTCCAAAAATGCCACCGATATGGCCGCTAATACGAAGAACCCGACGATCAAGCGTTTGCTGGGAACTTCAGGCGAATTTGGTGTTTATATCGGTCTGGAGAAAGACTGGATGCTCAGAGCCATTACCAAGGTCGGTAATTACGGCGAAATCTTCGAGCGCAATCTTGGTCAGGGCACACCGCTGAAATTGAAACGCGGTGTCAATGCGTTGCCCAGGGATGGCGGTCTGCTTTACGCGCCTGCATTCCGCTAATACGACATTGCCTGCATTCCGCTAATACGACATTGTTGAGTATGGGCGGGCATTGAATTGCCCGCCCATTGTCTTCCCCGACAATTCACTTGGCGGTCTTTCTTATGCAATTGCTAGAGAAAATTAAATTCCTGAACCACAGATCGTTATTGCGGGGCCGGGTCTATTCTTTTGTAATCCAGTTTTTATTTATGGCGCTTGTCGTGTGGGCAGTTTATGCGCTGATGATCTCGACCCAGGCGAACCTGGAAGCGCGCGGCGTTGATTCTGGATTTGATTTTCTTGATCAGCGCGCCGGTTTTCCAATCAGTGTTTCTTTGATCGAATATACGCCAGATGACAGCTATGGCCGAGCGTTTCTTGTCGGTGCCCTGAACACTATATACACAGCAATTATCTGCATCATTCTAGCCACCATAATCGGTGTTATGATGGGAGTTGCGCAGGTTTCAGGGAACATGCTTGTGGCCAAATTAGCCGAAATCTATGTTGAAATTATGCGTAATATTCCCGTACTGCTTACCCTGTTGTTCATCTATGGGGTGGTGTTGGCCCGCCTGCCGGGGGTGCGCAATGCCATTGAGTTATTTCCCGGTGGGTATTTATCCCAGCGTGGCATTTATTTTCCACAACCCGTCCCTCTGTCCGGATTTGGCTTTGTTATTGCGAGCTTAATTGCCGCGATAATTTTAAGCATTTTTTTTCAACGCTGGGCGCGGAAAAAGCAGCGAGCAACGGGATATGATTCTCCGGTTATTCGAGTTAATCTGGCTCTATTGATTGGATTGCCGACAGTCGCATATCTGATAGCGGGCCAACCGCTGGACTGGGACGTCCCGACACTGCAAGGGTTCAACTTCCAGGGCGGTCTGACGTTAAAACCCGAATTTGTGGCGCTTGTTGTGGGGCTTTCGCTTTATCGCGGCGCCTTTATCGCTGAAAACGTTCGCGCCGGCATCATGGCGGTTTCCAAGGGACAAATTGAGGCGGCTCATGCTCTTGGGTTGGAGCCGGGCAAAGTCATATCGCGGGTCACCCTGCCGCAAGCCCTGCGAGTTATCATACCCGCGACCACCAATGATTACGCCAGTTTGGTAAAAGATTCCTCGCTCGCAATCGCTATTGGCTTCGCCGATATAGTGTCGGTGGGCGGCACAATGATTGGCCAGAACGGCCAGGCTTTGGAAGTCATAGCCATCTGGATGGCTGTCTACCTGACCATCAATCTCATCGTTTCGGTTGCCATGAATGCGGCCAATCGAAAATACCAGATTGTTGAGCGTTAGATGGCAAATCTGCTGTTTA
>JAPKCZ010000028.1 GCA_028822745.1 Kiritimatiellia bacterium
CCTCTACGTCCTTTGGCCGCTACACTACTACCACAAGTGGCATCGCTATACGGATAATCATTCCTACGCGCAGCTATGCCGCTTTTTGACGCCTAAGGTCCGCAAGACCATGCAGTCGGTTGCTTTGCATCAGGAATCAGGTGCGGAACAGGATACAGCGAGTGCCCTGAACGGAAACATCGCGTCGCGGATTCGATCACGATGGGCCTGAGATGCAGGGCGCGAATACGGCTCTGCCTCTCGTGTGCCCGCGGAGATCGCAGTGGCACAGCGTGTGGCTGGGAAAAGAGAAGCTGCCAGGCGTCCTGTATTAGGACGCGTTGGCTGCTGCAACTTTCACAGGATGCTTAAGCATCGTGCGAACGTCGCGCTGGTCCATTTTCGCGACAACATCAGCATCCATGCCGAGAGCGACCAGGCGAGCTGCCTGAACTTTCTGGCGACGGCGACGGTCTGCTGGGTTTTTCTTTGGACGCGTGCGCGGCGTTTTTTCGAATTTTCTATTGGTACCCATGGTGTCTTCCAATCGAAGGCCTGCAGTGCAGGCGGTCTTGCAAAGGGGCGTAATATGCCGTATCGACTTGATCGGATCAAGCCGGAATTCGAATTTATCACATTTCGTATGTTTAATTTTTAGGAGTATTTGGTGCAGACGTCGGAAAATTTACCCATATTTTCGGTTCAGGCTCAGATTTGCGAGGCGTTACAGAGCAAAAACCGCCTTGTCTTGCACGCACCAACGGGCTCCGGGAAATCCACACAAGTACCGCAAATGCTACTCGATGACGGGCTTGCCGGCGACGGCCAAATCGTTGTGCTTCAGCCCCGCCGGGTGGCTGCACGCTTCCTTGCTCGGTTTGTGGCGCAACAGCGGCTCGTCGATCTTGGTGGCGAAGTGGGTTACCAAGTTCGTTTCGACTCCAAATCCAGCGCTGCGACGCGGATCAAATTTGAAACCGACGGGATTTTGTTGCGACAGAGCCTGCTGGATCCGGATCTCAGCCATGTGAGCGTGGTGGTCTTTGACGAATTTCATGAGCGCCACCTGTACGGCGATGTCCTTTTGAGCCGTGTTAAACTGCTGCAGGAAACGACGCGTCCCGACCTCAAAATCGTGGTGATGTCTGCCACGCTCGAATCCGATGCCCTCGCGAGCTATCTGTCGCCCTGCCCCATTGTCGAAACCGCTGGTCGAACCTATCCCGTTGAGATTGTCTATGCGGCCAAGTCCGCCCGTCAGCAAAAGGTTCCGGTTTGGCAACAAGTGGTCGCGGCCTTCGAGGCTGATCCGCCTCCTGACAACGGCCATACACTGGTGTTCATGCCCGGCGCTTATGAGATTCGCAAAACCGTTGCGGCGCTGTCACAGTCAAAGGCCGCGCGCGATGTCGATATTGTTGCACTGCATGGCGATCAACGTCCAGAGGATCAGGATCGCGCGCTGACCCCCGGTTTGCGGCCGCGCGTCATTGTGGCCACCAACATCGCTGAGACCTCCTTGACCATTCCTGGCGTGACTCAAGTCATCGACAGCGGGCTGGCACGTAAGGCGGCCTATGATGCGCGTCGCGGCATCAATACACTTTTGATTGAGCGTATCAGTCGTGCGTCTGCCGATCAACGCAGTGGCCGCGCTGGGCGTACGGCGCCGGGGCGATGCATACGTCTATGGAGTGAACGCGATCATTTCGACCGCGAAGCGCAGGAACGTCCTGAAATCGAACGCCTTGATCTGGCCGAATTGCTTCTATCTCTGGCTGCGCTCGGATCTGACACGATCGACGATATGGAATGGCTGAATCGTCCGCCCACCGAACATGTGCAGCACGCCCGTGACATCCTGCTGCAACTCGGCGCCATCGCGTCGACGGGCGATCGCATCACGCCACATGGTCGTTTGTTAGTTAAATTCCCTTGTCATCCACGTTTCGCAGCCATGTTGGTCACCGCGGAACGTTATGGTTGCGTTCCGTTTGCCGCTTTGGTCGCGGCCCTGTCGCAGGAGCGCTCGATTTTGTTGCCAGCACGTGCGTCGCATTTACAGAAAGCACGTGATGCTGCGTTGGGCGAACCGGACCACCAATCAGATGTTTTACTCGAGGTTCGCGCGTGGAGTTATGCTGCGTCGCAGACCTTTGGGCGCGATGCTTGCGAGGCTGTTGGCGTGCATGGCGCCACGGCGCGTCGTGTCGGGCAGCTTCAGAAGCAGATGCTGCAGGCGGCTCGGCAAGCGGGTCTTTCGCTTGATGACGCGCCGGTGGATGGGAAGGCCGCGGCGCATTGCATTCTGGCCGGGTTCTCGGATCATGTTGGTCGCCAACTGGGCAGCGGCACGCGTTATGCCCTTGTCGGTGGCCGACGGGCCAGCCTGGCGAAGGACAGTTTGGTTAAAGGGGCGCCCTATATCGTCGCGACTGATATTAATGAAATCGGGCACGGATCGGGCGAAACCGACGTTCGATTGGGGCGTGTGACATCGCTGACCCGCGAATGGCTGGAGGAGTTGTATCCGGACGATATCATTGATACGGAAGTCGTGGCTTACGACAGGTCGACGAAACGTGTGTGCAACCTTCGCCAGCGTCGATTTCGCGATCTGGTGCTGGATGAATCGCGCGGCGGTACTCCGGATCCACAAAAGGCGGCTGAAATTCTAGCCGCGGAGGTTGTGAATGGAAATCTGACGCTGAAGCATTGTGACAACAGTGTTGAGCAGATATTTGCGCGCATGGACTTGCTTGCCGAACATTGCCCGGAGTTTGGCGTTCGCGCAGCCGGGGATGATTTCAAACACGACGTGATCACGGCGCTGTGCAAGGATGCATATGGTTACAAAGACATCAAAAATCGCACGGTCATGCCCGTCCTGGAACGCCTTCTTGACCATGGGACGCGAAGCGCGCTCGATCACTATGCGCCTTTGCGCCTCAAATTGTCCAACGGGCGGACCCCTAAGGTCGTTTATGAGTCGGGCGCGGCGCCGCGGATAGCGATGCGCGTCCAGGAGTTATACGACGTGCGTGAGGCAATCTATGTGGCGGATAAACGGGCGCGCGTGCTTGTTCACATTCTCGCACCAAATCAGCGCCCTGTTCAGATCACCGACGACATGGCGTCGTTCTGGGACAACACCTACGCGCAAGTGAAAAAGGATTTGCGGGGGCGTTATCCAAAGCACGAATGGCGCTGATGGGTCACCCGCGGAGCATGCCGCAGAGCAGGTAGGCACTCAGACCGACGCTCGCGAAGACTTTTAGAAAAATCACAGCGATTCGTGCGAGCACGGATCCCCATGCAATATGGATCGCTGAATGTCCTTTCTTCAGGCGCCTCCATTCCACAAGGAACACGAACGCGAAGCCGCCGAGTAACATGCCCAGCATCGACCCCACCACTGGCACGGGAATAACGATGGTGCCAAGGCAAAGCCCCGCAAAGCTGCCTGTCACAGCGGCGACACCCGCGAGTCGCGATCCGCCCCTGCGCTGAACGCCCCACGCACCTGCAAAAAACTCGAATACTTCCAGAGCGATGGCGATAGCAACATAAGCAAAGATGACCTGCCACGTTGGAAATGGTCCATTTCCCGCCAACGCAATCGCCGCAGCAAGGACCACCACCCATGTCCCGGACAGCGATAGTAGGCACATGATGACGCCGATGAGACAGCATAGGAACACGACGCTCACTATCGCCGCGTTGGCGAAGGAGAACGAAATAGCCAGCGTGAAAAGGTGCGGACCAAGTGCTGTGGTCACGGTGCTCAGACCCAGCCTCGGACCCGGTAGTAAAGCAGTGCAACGCATTCACGCATGTAATGGATTTCCATGCTCAGCGTATTCCAGAAACCATAGCGTAAGGACGTGCCGGCACCGGGATACGCTTCATGCCCTACATTCGTCGCCAATAATCCGGCAACGTTATGAAACCCTGCACGTTGAAACGCGAGGACCGATCGACGCATGTGCGAGGGTGAGGTCACGAGCAAAACGGGGTCTTGCAACTGATCGAGACCCAGCATGTCGCGAATGGCCTCGGCCTGCTCATGGGTGTTGCGCGCTTTGTGTTCGAGTTTAATGACGGTCGATGGCACGCCACGCATCACGAGCTCGTCACGCATTCTTCCGACGCTGCTTGTTTCCGGATCTAGATCTGTCGGCAAGCTGACAATGACTTCTGCCTCAGGATATGCATGGCTGGCCTCAGCGCCGTAGTATGTGCGAATGAGACCCGATTCGCTAGGAACGCCCCCACCCCCAAGAACGACAATGACGGTGGGTTCGCCCTCGAGTGTGTGGTCAGAGAAGGTCATCCAACGCACGATCGTGGAGGGAATGCCGACGAAGGCGATAATGACGGCGATGGTGGTGATTAGGCCCAGAAGACGCGAAATGCGTGATCCTATACGGGCAAACGGGAATCTTAGTCGCATACGGGGTCTACCTTCTGCTATGGCCTGTCCAGGAAGAGATGACATGACGGGGTCTCCTTATCAAACACGGAAAACGATTACGACAGAAACTCTTGTACCACATTCTTAATATTACAGAGAAACCTAAAACAGAGCATGGCTCACGATGCGATCATTATTGACCTGAACGTCTAACAGTCGCAACATGCGTTTTCAAATCTGGACCGATTTTCAAGAGGATATCAATATGGCAAAGCACGGATTAGGGCGCGGGTTGGATGCGTTGATCAAAGGTGGTACGACCCCCGTCGCACCTACGAAACAGGCTCGTTCTTCTGATGGGCTAGAAACCGTGCCTCTTGAATCCATTGCACGGTCTCCCTTTCAGCCACGAAAACACTTCGACGAAAGCGCATTGGACGAGCTCCGGCAGTCTATTGCTGAACACGGCATCCTTCAGCCCTTGGTCGTTCGTCGAACCGGCGATACCTTTGAGCTGATAGCTGGAGAACGTCGCTTGCGCGCTGCGGGGTTGGCTAACTTAAAAGTAGCCCCTGTTGTTATTGTTGACGTTCCCGATCAGAACGCCCTTGAGCTGGCATTGATTGAGAATGTTCAGCGTGAAAACTTAAATGTCATTGAAGAAGCCCAGGGTTATAAAGCGCTCGCTGATACGTTTAATCTGACGCAGGAACAGATCGCCAAGCGCGTTGGCAAGGGTCGCGCAACGGTCGCGAATGCATTGCGGCTCCTTGAACTGCCTGATGCCATTCTTGAGGTCATTCGCAACGGGTCACTTAGTGCTGGTCATGCTAAAGTCTTGCTCTCACTGGATAAGCAAGCAGACCGATTGCAGCTCGCCAAGCGGGCCGTTCACGAAGGACTTTCCGTACGCAATCTCGAAAAGGTTGCCAAGCAATTGGCAGCAGCGCCTCGAAAACCGCGTGTCGCTAAGCCTGATATTCCTGCGCCGCATCTCAACGAACTGTCCGATCGATTGCATCAGCACTTCGGGACGTCGGTACGCATTGAGCCGACGAAGACGCACAGCAACGGCAAAAAGAAGAAGGGCTACATCCAGATCGACCTCTATTCGAATGACGATCTCGACCGCGTCCTTTCCTTACTCGGCGTTTCACTCGATTGACGTTCATGATGGTTCGCGCACTCCCTTATACGCTGCTTATTTCCGTGTTCGCCTTTTTAGGGTGCAACGACAAAGCGGTCCCTCCCGTTGTTGTTCCGCTCAACCCTGACCGGGTCACCGCCGAAAGCGCGTTGGACGAAGTTGACCGTTTCGTCGCATTGGGGTCGCGTGTCCCCGGGTCACCGGGCGCCGAACGTGCAGCGAACTATCTTCTGAAAAGACTGACGGATCTTGGTCTCGATACGCGGGTCGACATGTTCGAGGAAGAAACGCCCACGGGGTCGACCACGTTTCGAAATGTTATCGCTACCAGCAGCGGCCCTGCCAAACGTACGGTCGTGCTTGTTTCGCACTACGATACCAAAGGCGGCATCTCCGAGGATTTTGTGGGCGCCAATGACTCGGGATCCAGTACCGGGTTGTTGTTGGCAATGGCGCCGATGCTGAAAAACGGTATCAGTGATGCGCTTCGCATTATCTTGCTGTTCGTGGACGGCGAAGAATGTCAGCACCGCTATGCTGAAAACGATGGCTTACATGGAAGCCGCTACGCTGCGCAGCAGTTCAAGCAACGTGATGACGCCGACGACATTGTTGCCGTGATTGTCGTGGACATGGTCGGCGACCGCGATTTGAATGTTTCAATACCTCGAAACGGATCCTCTTCGCTCATTTCTCTCACTTTCGATTCTGCTGAAGCGGAGGGCGTGCGCCAAACGTTTTCTCTCTTTCGGTCGGCAATCACTGATGATCACGTCCCTTTTCTGGATGCTGGATTCCCCGCTATTGATCTGATCGATTTCCACTACGGATCAAAGCCGGGTAAGAACGACTATTGGCATACAAACAAGGATACGATGGATAAATTGAGTGGCGAAAGTCTGGAAACGGTCGGCCGCGTGGTTGTTCGTATGCTCAATGCGCTTGCCGTCGATCCACAATAGACTCTGCTCCACGCAAATCGCCCCGATGACAACTCGCTTGTCAGGAGCCTGCAAGATACGTATGTTGTCTCGCATGTCTGATTTACGTACACCAGAAGCGAAAATCCAAACTCGCTCGGCCATGGTTGACCTCGTCGCCGAATCACGGGCTGCCGGCAACCGTGTCGTGTTCACCAATGGCGCGTTCGACATTTTGCATATTGGTCATGTCACGTATCTTGATTTTGCACGGCGCCAGGGCGATGCTCTGATTGTGGGCTTAAATTCGGATGCTTCCGTGAAGCGTTACAAAGGTGAAAACCGCCCCATCGTTCCTGAACAGGAACGCGCCTTGATGTTGGCTTCCCTCGAGTGTGTTGATTATGTTGTTATTTTTGATGAAGACGAACCTCGCGACTTGATCGCAGAACTTCTGCCTTCGGTATTGGTCAAAGGCAAGGATTGGGCGCATTACGTTTCAGGGCGAGATGTCGTTGAAGCCAACGGCGGAGAGGTTGTCTTGGCTGATTTTGTCGATGCCCGATCCACAACGGATGTGATTCGTAAAGTGGTCGAGGTCTATGGCCCGCCCAAGGAGACAACGGAGTGAAGCCGTTTTCGTTTATTGTAACCGGCGGAGCCGGATTTATCGGCCGCAATATTATCGATGCTTTGAATGCGCGTGGTCATGACGACATTCTCGTTGTCGATGCACTGAATAATCCAGAAAAAGAAGCGAATTTGGCGTCTGTCCGATACGCGGAATTTATGGATAAGGACGCCTTTCGAGAGGCCTTGTTGGCGGGTGAGATGACAGCGGTGAAAACCGTTTTTCATCTTGGGGCATGCAGCTCGACGATGCAGCTGGATGTGGACTTTCTAAACGACAACAACGTGTTGTACACACAGCAGGTGTGTACGTGGTGCAGTGACAACGATGTTCGATTTATTTATGCCTCATCGGCCGCGACCTATGGCGACGGCGAGCATGGCTATAGCGACGACGAAGCTAACATTCAGGAACTGAAACCACTGAATCCCTATGGCCAGTCCAAGCAGGATTTCGATCTGTGGGCACGTGAACGCGGGCTTCTGGATCACATTGTTGGGCTGAAGTACTTCAACGTGTATGGCCCGTTCGAGTCACACAAGGGCGATATGCGGTCCGTCGTAAACAAGGCCTATGGTTGGATCCAGGACACTGGCGAGCTCAGTCTGTTCAAGTCCTATCGGCCTGATTTTGCGGATGGTGAACAGAACCGTGATTTCATCTATGTCAAAGATGCCGTCGCGGTGACGTTGTTTTTTCATGATCATCCTGAGGTGTCAGGGCTTTTTAACTGTGGTACAGGCGAAGCGCGTACCTGGGTGGATCTCGGGCGTGCTATTTTTGCGGCTATGGATCTGGAGCCTAAAATCAAGATGATCGAAATGCCAGATGCGCTGCGCAATCACTACCAGTATCACACGCAGGCGGATGCCACCAAATTGCGAGAGTGTGGCTTCACGCAACCATTCATGTCCATCGAAGAAGGTGTCGATGATTACGTTCGGAACTACCTTGCTAATGATTAAATCTATATTTTCAACTGTTGTCGTGGCAGCCCTTGTGATTGTCACGTTTTCGGGGTGCGGAACAACGAATGGCAACGGGAAATCTGGACCCAAGTCCATTGTGGTCGAGATAAGCTCTCAGGGCTCGATCCGTGTGGCTGGTAAGCCTGTGCGCCAATCGAAGCTTGCGAAAGCGTTGAAACGTCAGGGTGCAACGTCGCGAACGGCCATTCGCATTGTGTTACCACCCCATCCGCCACGCGATACGGCGAAACGTATCACGGAAACATTGGTTGCCGGTGGCTTACCACGCGTGATCTTCTCTACACCCCGTAAGGCCACGGCCGAAACCGTCGAGCGTCGTTAGGCGTTCGATGCGGAAAAGGCGCGGGCATTCTGGAACATTCGGAGCCACGGTCCTGCATCCCCGCTTAACAGATCCTTTGGTACGTAGGATAGTTGGCTTGCGCGAAAGGCACGTTCTGGGTGTGGCATCATGATCGTGACACGGCCGCCTGTCGTTGTCATGCCCGTCAAACCATCTGGTGACCCGTTCGGGTTGGCGGGATAGCGCTCAGCAACGTCTCCGGAGCCCTCGATGTAACGTAGCGAGAGCAAACCTGCCGTGCTAAGGGCATCCGCATCGGCTTCCGTCTCAAAGGCGACCCGCCCTTCCCCATGTGCGACGGGAATGGTTAGCTTTGAACCTTCCATGCCTTTGAAAAAGATCGATGGCGAGGGAAGCACTTCGATATTTGATAGCCGAGCTTCAAACTGCTCCGAGCGGTTACGCAGAAAACGTGGCCAGTGCTGTGCACCGGGGATAATGGATTTGAGCTGCGACAACATCTGGCAACCATTGCAAACGCCGAGTGAAAAGGTGTTCTGACGTGCGAAAAACGCTTCAAAATCTGCACGCAGACCCTCGTTGAAGAGAATGGAACGCGCCCAGCCACTGCCTGCACCCAGAACATCGCCATACGAAAATCCGCCGCAGGCCACCAGTCCGTTGAAACTGGACAGGCTCACGCGTCCCTCCAGCAAATCCGTCATGTGAACATCAATGGATTCAAATCCGGCACGATCAAAGGCTGCGGCCATTTCGACGTGACCGTTGATGCCCTGCTCACGAAGCACGGCCAGGCGTGGTCGTGTGGTGAACACGGCCGGGGCCATTTCCGAATCATACGTTAAGTCGTACGTCAGGCCGGGGTCGCTTGTGTCCGATGTGCGTGCAAATTCTTCCTTCGCGCAACCTGGGTCGTCGCGCTGCGCCTGCATGTGGTAGGTCAGTTCGGACCAGGACTGGTTCAGGTCGCTGATTGCGGCATCTAGCAGGACCTCTGTGCCCCTACTGCAGCGTACCGAGCTGTCACCGGTTGTGGTGCCCAGCGTGTGCACGCATGAAGAAAGACCGGCATCTGCAAAACGAGCATGCACGGTGTCGAGTTGTTCTGACCCAACCTGCATGACCGCGCCCAGCTCTTCGGAAAACAGGGCTGCGCAAGCGTCATTGCCGAGCGCGGCCACATCGACCTGCAGTCCGCGACGCCCTGCGATGGCCATTTCCACCAGCGTCGTCAACAGGCCACCATCCGAACGGTCATGGTAGGCGAGCAATTGCGCGTCGCGAACGAGCGATTGCAACACGCCGAACGCCGCCTTGAACGTTGCCGGATCATCGAGATCAGGTGCGCTGTCGCCCACTTGATTAAATGTTTGGGCAAGCACGGAGCCACCCATGCGGTTTTGTCCACCTCCAAGATCAAGTAGGAGCAATGTGCTGTTGCTGACGGGTTTCAGGTCAGGGGTCACTGTGAGACGAACATCCGTCACGGGAGCGAAAGCGGTGATAATCAAACTCAGTGGTGCCGACTGCGATTGCTCCGCGCCTTTATCATCCTGCCAGACCGTACGCATCGACATCGAATCTTTGCCGACCGGAATGGACACGCCTAGTGCGGGGCACAATTCCATGCCAATCGCCTGAACGGTTTCGTACAGCGCAAAATCTTCGTCATTCTCGCCACAGGCACACATCCAGTTGCCGGATAATTTTGCATTTCCAATGTGATCGATATCGGTGCCGGCCATATTCAACAAGGCCTCACCGACGGCCATGCGCCCTGAGGCTGCTGGCGAGATCAGGGCGACAGGGGTTCGCTCGCCCATCGACATGGCTTCGCCGTGGTAGGATTCAAACGATAAAGTCGTTACGGCACAATCCGCGACGGGTTCCTGATGCGCGCCGACCATTTGGTCGCGTGCGACCAAGCCGGTGACACTACGATCGGCGATGGTAATCAAAAAGGTTTTCTTCGCAACGGCCGGTACGCGCAAAATGCGCTGCAAAAGATCCGACACAGACAAGGCGGGTATGTCGAGAGCTTGCCGGGTCAGAACGGGTGTCGTGGCTTCCATAATGGTTCGAGGCGGCTTGCCGAGCAGCATGTCCAAATCAAGATCGATGGGCGTATTGTTAAACGCCTCATCACGCACAGAAAAGTGGCCGTCGCCCGTTGCTTGCCCGATGACGTGCGCGGGGCATCGTTCGCGTTCGCAAAGCGCCATGAAGGTATCGATGTTCTCTGGCGCGACGCAAAGCATGTAGCGTTCCTGTGCCTCGCAGCACCAGATCTCCATTGGACTCATGGAGGGTTCCTGGTTCGGCACGTTGCGCAATTCAAAGGATCCGCCGGTGGATTCGATCAGTTCTGGGCACGCATTGGATAGCCCCCCTGCCCCAACGTCGTGAATGATTTGGATTGGATTGTCATCGCCGAGTGCGATGCAGCTATTGATCACTTCCTGGCAGCGGCGCTCCATTTCGGCGTTACCACGTTGTACGGAGTTAAAGTCAAGGTCCTCAGCGTTGCTGCCTGTTGCCATGGATGAGGCGGCGCCGCCTCCGATCCCGATGCGAAGCGCGGGTCCGCCTAGTTGGACCACGCGTGCGCCAACGGTAACCTCGCGCTTCTCAACATGCTCGCGCTTTATGTTGCCCATGCCACCAGCAACCATAATGGGCTTGTGGTAGCCGCGCCATTTTCCGGCGAAAGTGTCTTCGTAGGTACGGAATATTCCAAGGAGCTGTGGGCGCCCGAATTCGTTTCCGAAATGAGCGCCACCTATAGGCGCCTCGATCATGATCTGATACGGCGTTGCGAGACGCGACGGAAAACCGGCTTGTTCCTTTTCCCATGGCTGAGCGAAGCCGGGGACGCGCAAGTTCGAAACGAAAAAGGCCGCTAAGCCCGCTTTGGATTTACTGCCAATACCGGTAGCGCCTTCGTCGCGGATTTCGCCACCAACGCCAGTTGCAGCTCCGGGGTATGGGCTGATTGCCGTCGGATGGTTGTGCGTCTCAACCTTCATGATCATGTCAATCAGTCCGGTATGTCGCTGATAGGCCTTTGACCCCGCGACATCCACTTCAAACCAGTCCCCGGGGAAGCCCTCTAGCACCCCGGAATTGTCCTTATAAGCGACCAAGGTACCTTCTGGGTTGAGGCGGTGCGTGTTGCGAATCATGTCAAACAAGGTGTTTGACTGCTTCTTGCCGTCGAGCACCCAGCTTGCATTGAAAATCTTATGGCGACAGTGTTCAGAATTGACCTGCGCAAACATCAACAGTTCGACGTCTGTCGGATTGCGCTGCATACCGCTGTAGGCGTCCATCAGGTAGTCGATTTCATCTGGGCTTAGGGCGAGGCCCATGTCGACGTTGGCGCGTTCCAGGGCATCGCGCCCACCGGACAAGACGTCGATGG
>JAPKCZ010000520.1 GCA_028822745.1 Kiritimatiellia bacterium
GATGCCAACCATTCGTTGGATAGAATGGGGTGGGGCATGATGATGCGATGACAGTCGCTTTCCTGGGTGTCGAGAAGGTTTCCTTCTGGCCCAATGTAGCATCGAAGTGACATGACGATCTCTTCACGAATAGAATCAATCGGCGGATTGGTCACCTGCGCAAAGAGCTGTTTGAAGTAATCGTAAAGCATTCGTGGCTTGTCGGAGAGACAAGCTAAGGCTGTATCGTTCCCCCTGGAACCTATCGGGTCTTTCTTGGCGTGGACCAGCGGACTCAGCATGTGCTGCATGGTTTCGGTGGTAAAGCCAAAAGCCTTCATGCGTGGCATCAGTGTTTCCGGATCAAAGCCATGTGTTTCGTGTTCGATGTCGATCTGATCTAAATGAACCAGTTGGTTCTTCAACCATTGCTCGTATGGATATTCCTTGGCGCAGGCGTTTTTGATTTCTTCATCAGGGACGATGCGGCCTTCTTCGAAGTTGACCAGGAACATCCGTCCAGGTTGCAGGCGTCCCTTTGATTTTACATTTGCTGGATCTACAGGAACGACGCCCACTTCGCTTGCCATGATCACGACATCATCGTGCGTGACGTAGTATCGACTTGGTCGAAGCCCGTTGCGGTCGAGGGTGGCGCCGATTGTCTTGCCGTCTGTAAACACCACCGAAGCAGGACCGTCCCACGGTTCCTGCTTGCAGGCGTGAAATTCGTAGAATGCGCGTTTTTCCGCGGACATTTGATCGTGGTTTTCCCACGGCTCGGGGATCATCATCATGGCGGCTTCCGGTAGTGTGCGGCCGGCATGGAGTAGCAATTCGAGGCAGTTGTCGAACGTGCCAGAATCAGAGAGATCTGGTTCGATGATGGGGAACAGTTTTTTGAGATCGTCGCCGAATAGTTCGCTCTTCATGACGCCTTCGCGAGCATGGAGTGCGTTCACGTTGCCGCGAAGGGTGTTGATTTCACCGTTGTGGCTCATAAATCGGAAAGGCTGCGCTCGGTCCCAAGAGGGGAAGGTGTTCGTGCTAAAGCGCGAATGCACCATCGCAAGGTGACTCTTGAAATTTGGGTCACGCAAGTCTGGGAAGTACTGTGGTACTTGTTCGCTTGTCAATTGGCCTTTATAGATGATGACCTTGGTCGACAGGCTGCAGACGTAAAAATACTGGTGTTGATCGCCGAGTGCTTTCTGAGTGCGAAGCTTGCGGGTGGCGTACTTACGAATCACGAAAAGTTTTCGTTCAAGAGCGTCGGCGTCGAGGCCATCGGCTGCGCCGACGAAAAGCATTTCCATTTTGGGTTCGACGGCCTTGGCGGAATCGCCAATCATCGAATTGTCCTGTGGCACGTCACGCCAACCCAACGGCTTCTGCCCTTCGTCGATGATAATGCCTTCGATGCGCGTTTTGCATTTTTCGCGAAGCGCGGGGTCCGTCGGCAAAAACACGATTCCAACGCCATAAATCTGATCGGGCGTTAGTGTGATGCCTGCTTCGGTTGCAGCGTGTTGTAGAAACGCTTTTGGAAGGCCTGTCATGATGCCCGCGCCGTCACCTGTATTGGCTTCACAGCCGCATGCGCCGCGATGATCCATACGATGCAGCATGGTCAGGGCGTTGGTGATAATGTCGTGACTGGGTGTGCCCTTGATGTGCGCGATGAAACCGACGCCGCAGGCGTCCTTTTCGAATTGCGGATCATAAAGGCCGAATTTTCGTGGTCGCCCGTGGCGGAAAATGGACTGATTGTCTTGTGCTTGTTTTGTCATTATAAAAGCGACCTTTCTTCTATCTATAAAGGGGACAATGCCAACGGCTGCATGTGCGGGGAACCGGTTGGCGCTAAATCGCTAGATTCCAGGAGCAGGTCTGCAAACTTCTGTGCGGAAGGGCTAAGTCTGTGGCGATGGTGAATCAAACCCAGCGGTCGAACGAGTCCCGCACCCCGTAGCGGTATAGCGACCAGCGCACCCGTGTTGAGTTCCTCGATGAGGCTCGGGCGCGGTAAAAGGGCTAGGCCCTGTCCAAGGCTAACGGCCTTTTTGATGCTCTCGATGTTGTCAAATTCCATTGTGATGTCAACTTTTACGCCATCATCACGCAAATAGCGGTCAATCTTACGTCGAATGACCAGTTCGCGATCAAATGCGACGTATGCTTCACCGTCCAGCTGCTGAAGATCGACGTCACGATTCGACGCCAGCGGATGACTGGCTGAGCAGGCCAAGCAAATCGCCTCTTCTCGCCAGGGATGCGCAATAATGTCGCGTGACTTTCTAGGGAAAGACAGCAGTCCCAGATCTGCCGTCTCGTTGAGGACATGCTCCCAGACTCTATCGGGGTGCAGGTATTCAACGCGAACTTTGCTGTTGGGTGAACGTTGGCGGAATTCGTTCAGGATCTGCTGCATGTCGCCGAGGCCGACGGAATAGATCGCGGCGACCGAAACTGGGGATTCGTCTTTCAGTTGCTGATCAGACAGGGAGGCCTCGAGAGCGATGTAGTCTTCAACAATGGCGTTGCACCCTT
>JAPKCZ010000521.1 GCA_028822745.1 Kiritimatiellia bacterium
TCGACGCGGCAAAGAAGCTTGCTGCTGAGAAAAACATACCGATTCTTGCCGATTTTTCGGGTTCAGACTGGTGTGGCTGGTGCGTCAAACTGGATAAGGAAGTCTTTCAGAAGGACGCCTTTAAAACCTATGCCAAGGATAACGTGGTCCTCTTCCTGGCTGATTTTCCACATAAGACCAAGCAGGCAGATGCTGTAAAGAAGCAGAACAAAGGCTTGGCGGAAACCTACAAGGTGCAAGGATTCCCAACGGTGTTGCTCTTGGGTGCGGATGGCAAGCTTCTTGGACGAACCGGTTACAAACCCGGCGGTCCTGATACCTATATCAAACACGTGAAGTCGCTTCTTGCTGCCAAGTAATTTTAGTTCATTAGGGAGCAGAGTTGATGGTAAGTGAAACGATTCAAGACGCACTCAACGCGCAGATCAACCGTGAGCTGTATTCCGCCTATGCCTATCAGGCCCTTTCCGCGCATGCGGAAGAGGCCGGGCTGAAAGGCGTGGCCAATTGGTTTTCCGTGCAGACGCAAGAAGAGCTTCAACATGCCAGGAAGTTGTACGCTTTCCTGCTCAGTCGGCAGGGCAGCGTGCGCTTGGATACGATCGAGGCGCCGCCGCAAAAATTCGAATGCGTACTGGAAATGTTCGAATGTGCGCTCGAACAGGAATGTGCATTGAGCGTGAAAATCGGAGAACTGATGACACTCGCCCGAAAAGAAGGCGATCATGCGACCGAAATTCTGATGCAGTGGTTTGTCACAGAGCAGGTCGAAGAGGAAGACACCGCGCGCGACATTGTCGACAAGCTGAAGCTTGCCGGGGCACGCGGAGAAGGCCTCTATCTTGTCGACCAGGAGTTGGCCCTACGAAAATACGAGGCGCCAAAGGCGTGAGCCGCCGCTGCGGCCACGTTCCTGAGATATCATGATGCGTAAATTATTACTCGTCCTTCTCGTCACGCTGCTGTCTTTAGGATCCGCCTCACTCCATGCGCAGACCAGCGCGCTGGGTGCCCGCGTGGTCTGGGAGCCCGGCCCTGGCGGGGCACTGCAGGCGCGAGTCAGTCTGTCGGTGCCGGAGGCGCATTATGTTTACGCTGACAAGACGCGCGTTGAAGGGGTTTCGGGCACGACGCTTGAAGCCATCACGCTCCCAACACCCAAGCGCAAGTTCGACACGTTTTTCGAAAAAGAACTCGAAATCTTTGACCATGACGTTGTCTTCGTCTACGGCGTTACGTCGCTCAGCAATGGGCAGGCATCCATTGAGGTCGCTTATCAGGCGTGCAATCAGGATACCTGCTTTTTCCCCCAACGGGAGATCTTTGCCTATTCGGTAGAGCAGGCATTGCCCGCTCCTCCTGAGTTGGGCGGCACGTCGAATGCGCCGGCTGAACCAAGCGAGACATGGGAAGCCATGGCCAATGGCTTCACGATTGAAGGCCGCGCCGTCGGCTACTTGCCGAAAGACAAATTCCTGACTTTTTTAGAAAACGCAGCGTCGGGTGAAGCGTCTGCGGAAAGCGGACTGAAAGGCGTGCTCGCCACGCGTGGTCTTTTTGTCACGATCGTGTTGACGTTGCTTCTCGGACTGGGGCTCAACCTGACCCCCTGTGTTCTACCCATGATTCCGATTAACATCGCGATCATTGGTGCTGGCGCGCAGGCTGGATCACGCACGCGTGGATTCGCACTGGGCGCAACCTACGGTGCAGGCATTGCATTCGTCTATGGCCTGCTGGGCGTCATCGTCGTGTATACGAGTTCAAAGTTCGGGCAGATCAACGCCTCTCCAGGGTTTAATATAGGTATTGCCGTGCTCTTTATCGTGCTGGCGTTGGCCATGTTCGATAAATTGCAGGTCGATTTTTCCCGCTTCGCCTCAAGCAAAGGCGGATCAAGTGAGCGGCGCGGCGGTTTTGTGGCTGCCGCGCTAATGGGGGGCATCAGCGCCATGCTGGCCGGCGCCTGCGTGGCACCGGCACTCATTTCTGTTCTTTTATTGGCTTCCGATTTGCACGCCAAGGGGAACCACGCCGGATTGTTGCTGCCGTTTCTGTTGGGCGTAGGCATGGCCTTACCGTGGCCGTTCGCCGGCGCAGGTCTTTCATTCTTGCCAAAACCGGGTCGCTGGATGGAGCGCGTTAAACACGTCTTCGGCGTGATCATGATTCTTTTCGCGGGCTATTATGCGCTGACGGCATACAGGTTGTTACGCCCTGCTGACCATTCCGGAAGCGAGGAAGCGGGTTGGCATACGGCGCTCGAGCCGGCACTAATTGAAGCACGTGAAAGTGGCAAGCCCGTCTTTGTCGATTTTTGGGCCACGTGGTGCAAGAGCTGCGCTAAAATGGAAAAGACCACCCTCAAAGACGACGAGGTACTTGTGATCTTGGATGACTACGTGAAGGTTAAATTTCAGGCGGAAGACTTGGAGGCATCCGAGACAAAGGAAGTTCTAGACCATTTCGGGGCACTGGGACTACCGACTTATGTTGTTTTACATCCCGTCAGCGAGACCCCTTAAA
>JAPKCZ010000522.1 GCA_028822745.1 Kiritimatiellia bacterium
CTTGTTCCGGCGCAAGGCGCCGGGACAGGCCGCTTGACGAAGTCAGCGCCGCATTTACGCGTCCGGTGCGTTGATTTGTTGGGCATACTCATCATGAGTCATTATTCTCGAAATTTGGAATGATTACCCCTGCACCATTCTTCATGGCAGACTCGTGTGCACATATACCCGCGGCCGTTATTTGCGCAGATTTCACTGCATTAAGAGTTGGGTCTCGGTTTTCGATTATGCTCCTGACGAATTCATGCACCAAATGCGGGTGAGATCCCCCGTGTCCGCCACCGTGAAGACGGGCTGGATGATCTTGTGGGGTTTCATCCTTTATTATTCCGGTAAAAGGAGCTATTTCGGATGGAAGACGGTCGGCATAGTCTGGAATTTCAATACGTTCTTCTGTTGTAACGCGTGGACCATTCTTTTCACCAAGGCCAGATAGCCTAAAGATCAAAGGCTTTTCAGACCCTGTTTGCTGCCATTCAAAGGCGACATCTTCTCCATATACATTGAAGGATTCACTGTAAGCGCGTGCGGAATGGTAAAGGGCTCGAGTCACCTCCATTGACAGAGGAGTTTCACTATTGGCAAGCTCGAATATGGCTGTCTCAATAGGATATGGGTTGTTGTATTGCTTCTGGAGTTCGGGCCGCATATACCCACTTCCAATACAGTGGACTTTCCTTGCAAAGGTTTGTGACAGAAACAGAAGCGGCGAGATTGCATGAGTTGCGTACCACATTGGAGGAAGACCTGCCCAGTAAGGCGGCCAGTTTTCCATATCCTGATAATGAGCTCCGCGCAGGAACTGGATATGCCCAAATGCCCCTTTACTGTGCATCTCCTGAAGGTATAGGAACTCTCGACTATATATTTGGGTTTCCATCATCATGTACTTCAGCCCGGTCTTTCTCTGAAGTTCAACGATTGCATGCAAATCTTCTATTGATACAGCCATCGGCACTGTGCATGCACAGTGCTTCCCTGCATTTAGTACAGCAAGAGTTTGCTTCGCATGATCGGGAATACCGGACACCAGATGCACGGCATCTATTTCCGAATTATTCAGAACAGCATCAAAATCGGTTGTATGCTTCTTTACATTATTGTTGACGGAACAACGTTCCAAACGGGCAGAATCCGTATCACAAATTGTTACTTCATCCACATCAGGATGTTGCTGGTAGATCGGGACAAAAGCATTTCCAAATCCCAACCCGACAACCGCCAGGTTTATTCTGTTTCTTTTCATCTCAGTTTTTCTCGAAATTTGGTTGCCCAACGTCTGAACTAAGGCGTGGGCTAAAGACCGTCGCCTTCAGTGCATTGTTGGCCGATGTGCCTAAATTCTTTCATGCGTTGCCTGTAGGCGCCTTGCGACATGGGTCCGTCTAGCAGGGGGTCCCCTGTCGTTTTCATCCAGTTGTTCAGAGACCGTATTAGTTCATCGCGGGTGGATATGAAGTCTGGGTTATCTGCCAGGTTTTGCTGTTCGTATGGATCGTTCCCTTATTGAACCGCCGTTAACTCTGGGTGACTCTGCCAATATGCGTTAATGCGTTGGCTCATGTCCTGCATTGTGCGCTTGCCATTCTCCTTGCACATCGGGCGACGGTTCAGGCGCGCTTCGATCGCCAACAACTGGCCCCGGAGCGTGGTCAGAACATCTGCATACTGCGCGTCGCCAGCAAGGTTCCTGGTCTCAGCGGGATCCTCCTGAAGATCAAACAGCTGCTCGAGCCCGAGTCGGTCGACATCGGGCCCGGGAATCGTCTCCTCGCCTTCGCGAGGCACATACTCGGTGACGAGCTTGTAGCGGTCGGAGATCAGCGCTCTGCCCCAGCAGTTACTCTCGACGAAAGCGGATTGCCGCCAGTCCGTGTCCCGGCCTTCGACAAGAGGACGAACGCTCTTGCCGCTTACATGCGAGGGGATCTCGATGCCTGCGTAATCCAACACCGTGGGCATCAGGTCCACTCCCGAAATGAAATGGTCCTCGTCGCGCGTATTCTTTTCGAAGGCGAACTGGTCGGACAAACTGGAAACTACAAATGGGACCCGAATGCTCTCTTCGTAGAGCGTTAATTTCTGAATCATCTTGTGCGATCCCGCGGCCTCGCCGTGGTCGACCGAAAAGATAAGCAGCGTGTCGTCCGCGAACGGCGACGCTGCGAGGGCGTTGAGGATCAACCCGATTTCAACATCGACCTTCTCTACGAAACGGTACAACTGCCAAAGCAAGTATCGCCATTGACGTTCCGTCCACGCGTCGGCTGCGTTCATGATCGCCTTGTGGATCAGCGGGTCCTTGCCCCGACGCATAACGATCTGCGTGACGGTCTCACGCGCATCGTAGTCGAAGTTTGCCGGAAGGGGCGGCAAATCCTTATCATCGAGCAGGCCCAACTCGACACCATCGGGTATGCGTTTCCGTTCGTGGCTGTGCTCATATTCACAGACGTCATGGGGGTTGACCAACCCGATCTGCAGGTAGAAGGGATCGTCCTCCTCATAGGTCGACAGGAAGTCC
>JAPKCZ010000523.1 GCA_028822745.1 Kiritimatiellia bacterium
AGCGTTGCGCGACACCGTGATCGCCCCCGTTCTGGGCGACAGCCCGTCAACGCTTTCGCTCGATCAATGGAAACGTATACGCCGTGCCCTGAAATGTTTTGCAGACTACCTCGAACAGAAGCAAGGAGCGGACGTCGAATCTCTCCCGGTTGAAACCCTGCGGCGCTACGCGGACGGACAGGATGCCGCCGCGCTTGAGGCGTTAATTGATGCCGATGAAAAGGTCAGCGAAATCGTAAATGGCGCCCAATGTCTGGAAAAGGCCATTCTGTATCAGAAGTACCTGCTTCGCCTGCTCAACAATTTCGTCAGCTTCACAGAGTTATACACCGCCGACCAACGCGCACTTTTCGAAAGCGGCTCTCTCCTGATCGATGGGCGTTGGTTCAATCTGGCCTTGCGCGTGGACGACGCCAAGACCCACAGCATAATGGCCAAGGGTAGCAACATTTTCATTATCTACCTGGAGATCACGCGCCAATCCGGCAAACCGGAGTACACCATCGCTGTACCCGCAACGGCGGGCACGAAAGGCAATCTGGTGGTAGGAAAGCGTGGCGTCTTTTTCGACCTGGCCGGTCGCGAGTTTGATGCACGCATTTTGCAGATCATTGAGAACCCAATCAGCCTGACCGAAGCGCTCTGCCTGCCCTTTCATCGTCTCTGGGCCTTTATTCTCGGCAAAATCGAAGCGCTCTCCTCCTCATCCGAGAAAGAATTACAGAAGGCCACGGATGCCATGCTGAAAGAACGCACCACGCCCGTCGCTCAGGCACCCGCAGGGGCCAACAGCGCCATGCTGATGGGGCTGAGCGTCTCCGTTGCCGCATTGGGCTCCGCCTTTGCCTTTATCAGCAGCTCCCTGGCTGGCATGACAAAAACACAGCTTATGAGCAGCGTACTCGGCGCTGCAGCACTCGTCATTGTGCCCGTTTCTCTAGTCGCGATCTTTAAACTGAGGCGTCAGGATTTGAGTGCCCTGCTGGAAGGATGCGGTTGGGGTGTCAACGCACGCATGCGCTTCACGTTCTCGCTCCGCCGCCAGTTCACCTGCCGTAAGCCCTATCCGAGCGACGCCACCGGAGCACCGCGCAGCCGAGTTCTCATCTACATCCTCATTGGCCTGCTCGCCTTCATGGGCCTGCGTGCCTGCAACAAAGCTTTGCTCGCACCGCAACCCGACAGCAGCAAGGTCAACGCAAGTACGCAATAAGTTGTCTTCGTGCATTCGACACGGCACCCTCCCTACCAATATGACTGTCGCAGCGGCAATGGATCTACGGTGAACGCCATGCGGTGGGCCATTCGCAGTAGCATAGCTGTCTTTGTTTCGGCATAAGTCGGGTCGTCCCATAGATTGGTGTTCTCACTCGGATCCTTCTCTAGATCATATAGTTCGCCGGTATTATTGCCGTGATCGACAACGAGCTTGTGTTGCGCTGTGCGTACCATGGTGAATTGCGACGTGGGCTCCTTGTGACATGCCATGGCGTTGTAATACTCGCAGTAGACATCGTCACGATGATGGCTTTCCGACTTGCCAGTGAGGATGGGCCATAGCGACTTTCCCTGCATGCCCGGGTGGTGGTCAATGCCGCATGCATCGAGGAGGGTCTGCGGAAGATCGATGAGCTCAACCAGGGCCTGCACGCGCTGCGCCTTGATGGTTGCCGGCATGGACATGATCAATGGCACGCGTACGGCGCAGTCGTAGAAGTAGGGGCCTTTGAGGTAGATGCCGTGGTCACCGAGCATTTCGCCGTGATCAGAATTGAATATGACGATGGTGTTCTCGCGCATGCCGTGTTCGTCGAGGGCCGCGAGCATGCGTCCGACTTGATCGTCGATCAGGTCGCACATCGCCCAGTAGGCTGCTCGGATCATGCGATGATCGTGCTCGGTCATGGTGTCGTGGGCGAGTGACCCCGCATTTCCGTAGGCGCCTTGGTGGTCCTTCTTCTGCACGGGCGGTTTGTTGTTCAGCTCGCCCTCGACGTAGTTGGGTAGGGGAATGGCGTCGAGGTCGTCGACATAGCGCGCGAGGTATTCCGGCGGCGGGTCAAAAGCATGATGAGGATCGAAGATGTTCACAGAGAACAGCCATGGCTTTTCATCATCGGCGCGTTTCTTCATGAAATCGATGGCCTTCTCCGCGCACCATGTTGTCTGGTGCCGGTCAGCCGGCATGCCTGTGCATACGTGTTCACATTCCGGATGCGTGGGCGTCTCGAGCGTCGCTCCCTTCTCGGTCAACCAGGCCACGTATTCGTTGTGGTCGCCCCATCCTGTGCCTGTATCATGCGACCAGTGGAACTCGGAGTAACCGTCATTGATGCGACGTTCCATGGTCTTGCAGACTGCCGGGTTGCAGGCCGAGAGGTGCAGCTTGCCTGAGAGTCCACATGTGTAGCCGGCGTCCGCGAGCATCCTGGTCACGAGCACTTCTGTGTCGGGGATGTCGGCGCCATTCTGACGATTTCGTGCGGTGCGTGGATAGCGACCCGTCAGGAAG
>JAPKCZ010000524.1 GCA_028822745.1 Kiritimatiellia bacterium
GCCACCCGCTACGATGGCGATAGTCAACATCGCAACGACCAACTTATTGGATAAACAGAAGCGAACCAGCTTTCCTAATATGGATTTCTGTTCCGGCGTCTGTGGCGTTGAGGGTGTTTCAGTCATGGACGTGCACCCCTGCCTTGTCAGCCCCCGTCAACGTTTCAATGACACTGCCGCAACGCAGCATGCTTGTGCCAAAGTAGGGGTTTCGCGTGGCCTTATCATTTTGAAGCCATCGGGCGCCTTTTCCATTTAGCGCCATCGGACATTCGAACTGGTAAAGAGCGGTATCCGGTGCCCCGAATCGCTGTACAACGGACGTCAATTGCTCCGACAGCGGGGCGAATTGCGCACGACTGGCGGCGATGTCTTTTGCCGCAAGAATGGCGGTAAGCGAAGTTTGTAATGCGGCGGACTGGTCCAACCATGCCTCTTGACCCTCTCCACTCACCAAGGCCAGATCTACTGCGCTAAGCGACGCAATGGCCTGCTTCGCTGCGGCGGCAGCGTTCTCGGAGTCGTCTCCGGCAAGGGCCGCCTGCAACACAAGGTAGTCATTAAAAACGGGTGCCAGCTGGGCGAGAAACTCCGGGGCTGTCGAAGCCATGGGTAGCGGTGCATTTTTATGGTTCAAACCCATCGTCTTCCGAATGGATTCCGTATGCTCCTGCAAAAGCGCCCGAACCTGCTGCGCTTCTGAAGCGGTCTGCACCAAGCCACCCTCCAATCCGTCATTTCCGAGCAACATCGCGTACTCCTTCCACAGAAGCGCCGCGTGGCCATGGAGCCCTTCCGTACTAACGGCGTCGACACGTTCACTGAGAACCGTAAACGCGCTGCGCACCGCCGAGAGATCCCCCTTCTGTACCGCCTGTTCGGCGTCTGTCGCGGCAGAAAGCACCGCGTGCAACTCGCGTAACGACAAGGCGGTGAGCATGCCATGCTTCGCTTCGCCGTGACCTGCGTGTTCAGCATCGCCGGATGGCGCGGGCCCTCCGTGATCATGGCCACCCCCGTCCGGTGTCATCATACTGGGCTTGGCATTGAGTTGAAGTTCAGCGTCGAGCTTGAAGGCGCCCCGCGTGACCACATGCTCGCCTTCGCGTAGACCTCGTTGAACGAGGTAGTACTTCCCGGCGCGCGGCCCAAGCACGATTTCACGCCCTTCAAACACTCGTTCATCGTCTTGCGATCGTACATAAACCACGGCGCGCTTCCCGGTGATGAGCGCCGCTGAAGCGGGAATCACCAACGGTGCCTGGGCATTCGCGTCGATGACATGGCCGAGCGTTTCGGCTGGCACCAGATCCATGCCACAGATGTCGCAGGTACCGGGGCCATCCTTGACGATCTCCGGATGCATCGGGCTGATCCATTTGCCGACCAAATCAGGTGCCAGTGCATTGCCGCCACGCGCGATGCGCGCAAACGCGGTTGCGCGCACGAACATTCCCGGCTTGAGATCGCCTTCAGCGTTATCCACATTCACTCGAACTTTAACCGTCCGCGTCTTCTCGTCCAACACAGGATCGATGAAGGCGATCGTTCCTCGAAAAACTCGCCCTGGCTGGGATTCCGTCTCAAAACTCAGCTCCTGGCCGTAGTGCAGCCAGGCGAGATCCGATTCGTAAGCGTCCAGCTTGACCCACACACGGGAGAGATCCGCGATGGCATAGATCCGCGTGCCCGTCGTTACATAACTTCCTTCCTGTGCATTCTTGTGGATGACCGTGCCGCTGATGGGCGAGTAGATCGTCAAGTGGTCGTCGGCCGTGCCGCGCGACTCGATCGCCCGGATCTGTGCTTCGGTGAGGCCCCAGAGTTTCAGCTTATCACGGGAGGCCTCGACCGTATTCATGGCGCGTTCCTGTGTCCTGCCGACGCCGCTGTCCTTCAGGTCCTCAACCGCGTCGATGGCCTGGAGCAATTCCTCTTGTGCGGCGATCAATTCCGGGCTGTAAATACTCACCATGTGATCACCCTTCTTCACCGACACGCCCGTGTAATCAACATAGAGTCGATCCAAACGCCCCGGCACCCAGGCGGTAAGGTAGGCCAGTCTTGTTTCGTCAAATTCGACCTTACCCACCATGCGCACGTCGATGGTGACAAACCGCCGTTCTACAAGCGACGTCTCGACGTCCGCGAGGGCAATGGCTGCTGCCGACAGCTTCAACTCGCGTAGGCTGGTCGGAGCATCAGCGTCACCCGACGCCATCACTGGAATCAGATTCATTCCGCAGAGCGGACATTTTCCCTCTTGCGGTTGCTTGATCTGGGGATGCATGGAACACGTCCAGAATTTAACGACGGCTTCCTTTTGTTCTCCGCCCTGCATGGACGCTTCGGCATGTTGATGCCGACCAGCGCAGCCACGGCCGATCACGATGCCTCCCAGCAGGGCCACGATCACAACGACTGTTGCTTTTGATTTGATCTTCATTTTTATTCGTTCCCCGCTTTGTCAGTGTCCTTGGTGATAGGTCCGCCGATGATTTCTTCGATTTC
>JAPKCZ010000525.1 GCA_028822745.1 Kiritimatiellia bacterium
CCCGCTCATCTGGCAGAACGTTACATCGACACGATTGGAGCCTTGTTGTGAAGTCGGCTATATTAATGCCTTACTGCCCACTGCCGGCCGACCATGGCGGCAAGCGCGTGATGTGGGAGTGTGCAGAACTTCTGCGTGATATGGGACCCTGTCGAATCCTGTCCGCCGCCACACGCCCTGTGGGCGGCGGTTGGACACCGGTGATCCGCACCGATCTTGAAAAGAAAGGTTATGAGGTCGTTCTGCGCGAAGATAGCGTGTCTCGGCTTTCGCCGCGAATGGCGCTGGGCTATCTGTGGGGTTTGGGCTTCAAAGGGCTTGGCTTGGATCAGGCGTTCGGGCACGCAAATCCCTACCATCGCTGGGCGTTTCCTGAGCGATGGTTGCGGGAGAATACGGCTGACGTCGATCTGGTTGTCATTTCCTACAGTTTCTGGTCACACCTGCAGACGTCTTGCCCAAAGGCGCTGCTTTTGTTGGATCTGTGGTCGGATACGACATGGACGCACGTGCGCCGTGAAACGCACGATATCGCGGACTGCGATCTGGTCATTGTCATTTCGAAGGATGAAGAAAAGCGACTGAATCAAAGGGGTGTTTTGCACACGCTCTGGCAACCGCCAGGCGTGCCTCTTTGGGACGTACCAATGACCGATGCGGTGGGCTTGGTCGGGTCGGGAAGCGCGTACAACCGCGAAGGCTTGCAATGGTTGGCGGCGGCACAACGTGCTGAGGGGCCCCGAGTCCGCGTTTACGGCGGGCTGGCGCGTCATGCGGATGCGGAATGCTTTGATGTCGTCGGACGCTATGAAGACGATGGGCAGCCTTACGCCGAGTGCGGCATTATGTTAATGACAACGACGCTCGGCATGGGGGTGCAGGTAAAAACCGTTGAAGCCCTTGCGTCCGGCCGTGTGGTGATCGCGCGCCGCGGTGCCATGCGCGGCATTCCGCCTAGCGACACAGCTTGGATTGAAGTCGACACGCCGGAACAGATGCATGCAGAAGCAGCACGTCTGCATAAGGATGCAGGTGCACGGGAAGCTCAAGGGAAGCTGGCCCGAACCTACTATCGACGTTATCTCGATTCGGTTCGTATTCGCGAAGCACTGAAGGGGCGATTGCAGCAACTAGTGACCGATACGATATGAGTGAACCTGTTAGAATTTCCAACGCTGAAGGGTCTATTTAGTATGGGTGTGTTGATTGCGTCAATTCTGTTTGGAATGCGAATCACCGTACTGGGTGCATTGATCGCATCTGCCCGGCAGGACCCCGAGACTGTTTGGGGAAAACTCTGGTTTGCGCGATGGGGGCGTGTGGTGTGCGTGGGCATAGCGATGAACCTTGTTTTGATTCTTGTGGCAGCCCAGTGCGGCGTGTGGAGTCCTGTCATTGATTGGATGGCCTGGGCAGCCACTGTGATCGTTTGCGGCGTGTTGCGACGTTCCCTGCTGACGAGAACGTTTCAGGGCGCAACTCTGCTTTGGTGGGCCGCGACCAGTACTCTGGTGTTCCTCGCCATGTTGACTCCCTTGCGATCCGAGTGGCTTGCCGGAGGATGGGACCCCGGCATGTACCAGAATGAATCTCTGGCCGTCGCACGTCTCGACGGCTTGCAGCCCGAAACGGACACAATCTATGCGCTTATGACCCATGAGCAGCGCGAACTCTTTGTCCGCAGCAGCCCCAGCTATGATGAAGTGTTGCCGAGCATACCGATCGATATGGAAACCGGGGCATTGGGGCGCTATTTCTTCCCTATGACCCCGTTGTTGGGCGCCTTGATGAGCCGTCTGGGAGGTGTCGAGATGCTGTGCCGACTGGGCACCATTCTTGGTATGCTATCCGTGCCCGTGTTCTGGACGCTTCTTTGTACCTTGGGTCTGTCCTTTAGGCAACGCGTTGCATCGCTGGTCGTGTGGTGTCTTGTGCCGATGGCGTGGTACCAGGGGGCCGTCCCAACGTCAGAGCATTTACAGATTCTGCTTCTTTTGACAGCCGTGGCACTCTACCTGGATGCCATGCGCTCGGAGAAACGTTTGCCGTGGCTGCTGGGCTGCGTTCTTTTCGCTGCCGTGACGAATCGCTTCAGTTTTCCCGCGTTGTGCGCAGTCATGTTGCCGGTGTGTGCGTTTGCGGAGGCGCTTGCGAACAAAAAGGGTTTCCGTGGTCGTTGGGGCGTCTGTGTGATTGGATTGACTCTGGGCATGATCTGGGATTTTATCTTCAATACCTCGACCTTGTTACGTCTGCACGAGAAGGACAACGCTATTGTGCTGGTAGCGGTGCCCTTCGTCATCGGGGCGCTGGTCGCACTGGGCATTGCAAGCCTGCCGGTGCAGCGCTGGTCCGTACTGTCGTTTGTGCTCAGAAAATCCTTCCATACGATCGGCCTATGTCTTGTGCTGTGCGCCTGGGCGGCGGTGAGCATTATCAAGTATGATGCCGCCCTGCGCGTTGGCGATTACGTTGGAATATCGTCAGTGCTGAAAGACATTCACGCACA
>JAPKCZ010000526.1 GCA_028822745.1 Kiritimatiellia bacterium
ACTGCTGTGTCAAAATGGACGTCTTGGCCGCACTGGCGTTCTTGTTTAAACCGGATTTTTCGAAGCTCAGTGGCGAAGCCATTATCGAGGCCCTTGGACACGCGTTCTTCACCTTATCACTGGGCATGGGCGCGATGCTCACCTATGGCTCCTATATCAAGTCCGATGCGCGCATTGTGCGCGACGGTTTCTGGGTGGCCATTCTCGATACAGGCATTGCGCTTCTAGCGGGCACCGTCATCTTTTCTGTGGTCTTCCAGTTCGGAAAAGAGCCCTCCGCCGGGCCGGGTTTGCTGTTTATGACGCTGCCAGATTTGTTCGCCCAGATGCCCGGCGGCGTTATTGTGGCGTCGGCGTTCTTCCTACTCATCATATTTGCAGCCTGGTCATCGGCGGTATCACTGCTCGAGGTCGTCGTGGCCTATTTTGTGGATGAGCGCGGCATGAAACGTAAAACAGCGACCTGGATCATGGCGGGCTTGATCTGGCTTCTGGGACTCGCATCGGCCGTCAATGGCAACGTGCTCGACTTCTTAGATAACCTAACGACACGCTACATGTTGCCAATCGGTGGACTCCTGATTGCGATCATTGCCGGGTGGTGGTTAAAAGACGCAGATCGTGTCAGCGGCTTCAAGGCACTTCCTGAGAAATGGGGACGTCAGATGGAGGCCGTCTGGACCGTTTTGATCCGTTACGTCACGCCCGTACTGGTGCTTCTCGTCATTCTCGCCAAAATTGGCCTGATTAATTTCAAATAGCGCGACCATCCCATAGGCCAAAGGTAAGATTAACCACAGCGTTCACAGCGCAGCATAGCCGCAACCAAGCCAGGCTGACGAGATTCACAGAAGGGCGCGAAGGACACGAAGCTTATCCTCTGCGGGCGGGTTTCGGCCGGGCCAGTTTACCACGCAGAACGCGTGGCCATGCCTCCGGCTTGGTAAACTTTGCGTTCTTTACGACCTGCATTCGGGTCTTTGGTGGGATGCTCGCGTTGACTGATCAGGGCTCGATGTCAACGAGTGGACCTTCAAGGCTGACACCAAAATCCGTCGTGGGGTCACTGGGCTCTGGCGCTGCCTCAAAACCGACAAACGAGGCAATGCCCTCATCCGGTTCGGCGCCTAACTTGATGGCGCGTTCGTAGTGCGCCAGCGCGAGGTCGAGATCCACGGGGGATAAAACCAGCAGCAGTCCTGCCATGTTGAAGTGTGCTTCGGCCAAATCACCGTTGAGCTTAATGGCGAACGCAAGTCGCTGGCGCGCTTTGTCGAGATCCCCGAGGCCCATGTATGCTGCGCCCTGCAACACCGCGACATACGCACTGTCGGCTTGGTCGACTGCCAGTTCATCAAGAATGAAGAGGGCGTCATCGTATTGCCCCGCTTGGCATTGTGCGGTTGCGATCAAGAAGCGCAACTGGGGATCATCTGGCGACCTGCGTAGCGCGTCCATCAGCAGTTTACGCGCGCCTTTTGGGTCTCCGTCCTGAATGAGTTGGCGTGCGCGCGCTTCGTATGCGGACGCCATTCGCGCTGGATCGTCGCCTTCGCGTGCCCCGCGGGTGTTCGCAACAGCCTTGGGCGCTTTGGGTGCATCCGTTTTTGGGGCGATCCATCCACCGCGGCGTAGTTGGATTTGCATCTGCTCTTTGGCGTAGTGCATCCGGAAGCGCGTCACTTGTGGTTGCCAACTCGGATACTGAGAGCTCAGTTCGTGGTACTGCTCGAAGGCATCTTCGAAAAGTTTGATCGCTGTTTGGTTCTGTCCCGAATCGCGAGCCGCCTCGGCGTCTTTGAGAAGGGCCATGGCTACCTCGAACTGCTCGGATGCCGTTTCAGCGCTGGCTGGTTGCCAAGCGACGACAAGACTGAGGCCAAGGACGATGCTTGCCAAGCGGCGAAGCTGGGGACGGTGTAGTTGTTTTGTTTCCATAAGTGCTCAAAAATAGAGCGAAGCGCCTCGCGACGCAACGGCAAACGACAGATTTGCCACGCATTTCTGGCAGGACAGGTGCGCGGAACAAAATTTCATCGCCGAAATCACGACACAAACTTGGCTTTTACATTTGTTTCGGTAATATGAAGACGAGTATGAAGACGAGTATGAAGACAGAAAAAAGACGGATTCGATCTTCCCGTTCGCGGATCAAAGATCGAACAACACAACATATATTGATGTCGATTGTTCTGGCGGGGGCCACTTTGGGGGCGATTCTGCTAGTCACGGGTCTGCGTAGTGCAAATCCAGTACTGACCAGAGTGTCAATTTTGTATTTGCTCATTGTGGGCGTTGTGTTTTGTGTCTGGCGGGCCTTGGCGGCCGAGGCGGCCGAAGAGGAAAATGGCGATTGAGCCCAGGCTCGTGTCCCAGCATCATGCAAACAAAACGAACGGCCTTCACCGGCATCGACATTCAAGGCCATCAAGCCGTTGTTGCGACAGGAGCCAGCAGCACGTCGGCGACGCGCGTGGTGCCCGTCGAGAATCTGGGCGATGCCATTCC
>JAPKCZ010000029.1 GCA_028822745.1 Kiritimatiellia bacterium
GTACACGCGGGCCTCGTCCGACACCATGGCCGCAATGGGGCACGTGTCCGTCGAAGCCGCGACGCGAAATCCGGCAGGAAGCTGCTCAACCTGATCACCGTGACTCATCCAAACATTGATCGAATCAGGAAGACCCTCAAAAAGGGTAGATGCTTCTGCACACTGAATCTGGGCGTGCCCAAATTCCCCTTCTGTACCGGGTTTCACCTTGCCACCCAGCATCTTTGCCGTCATTTGCATGCCGTAACAGATGCCGAGAACAGGAATGCCAAGATCAAAGATGGCAGGATCCGCCAACGGAGCGCCTTCTTCAAAAACACTGGACGGTCCACCTGATAAAATAATGCCAGCCGGTTTACGTTCGGCTAGGACCTCGGCGGCGGTATCGAAACGAATGAGCTCCGAATAAACGCGTTGTTCACGGACGCGACGGGCGATGAGCTGGCTGTACTGTGAGCCATAGTCAAGAATGGCGATCCAATCATGTGCGGTCATAGGAATTCCTTTTGCAAAACCCGGATGCTACCAGCCGCACTGCCTGATCGCAAGCGCGTTGCGACACGGAATTGGAAAGCGACGCTTAGCGTCAGCCGAAATCAGAAAGATTTCCCGCATATCCTACCGTTTTTGCCACAAATTGATTGGACGCGAACAATGCAGAGGCGTATCACTTCTAGTGAATGCTGAACACAGATATCGACACTCACATGGAACACACGATTTTACCACCGGCGCGACGCGTCACCCAGCGTGCATCAAATGAGTTTTTTCTGGGACTAATCGCCATTCCCGCAACGTTGGCCCTCGGAAGCCTGGCAGCCGTGATCGCGCAGTTGTCCGGGCATGGTTGCACTTGGAAAATGGTTACAGGCCTCCCCTGCATGTCCTGCGGGTCGACCCGAGCCCTTTACCTCGTCCTCTCAGGACATTTTGCAAAAGCCTTCACCATGCAGCCGCTTCTGACCACAATTGGATTCGCGGCTATCGCCTACTCCCTTTACTGCTTCGCCGTTGTGTTTCTGGGCGCGCCTCGCATACAGGCCATACCCAGATCGCGATCCGGTCGCCGACGACTTATGGTCTTTGTGTTTTTCGCCATCGTAGCCAATTGGGCATTTCTAATGATCAAGGGACACTAGTCCCACAGGAGCACAGTTATGGATTGGTACTATGTGATCGACGGTACGCAGCACGGCCCTGTAAGCAAGGATGCGCTCCGAGGACTGCTCGTGGGCGCAACACTGACACCGGATGACCTCGTTTGGACGGCGAGCATGGGCAAGGTCTGGAAGAAGATCAGCGCCGTGCCCGAACTTGACGCACAGCGATCGCCTCCACCGCCATTCGGCGAAACGTCGCCACCCCACGAATCCGGCAGTGACCCGGCGATTCCCTATACGGGCGAAATCTCCTGCACGGCACCTGCTGGAACGGCCTGGGAATCGATGAAGTTCACCCTCTTCCGCCCTTTCAGTTTGGGAAAATGGTTTATGCTAGGATTTTCGGCATGGTTGGCCATGCTTGGTCAAAATGGTGGAAGCGCCCACATAGCAGGATTCGGAAATCCCATTTCGGGTGGTTTCACGTCATTCGATGGTCCCTCCGAAACTTTCGACCCAGCATCTCTTGCCCCCGCGCTGGCCGAAATGTGGTCTTCCGTACGCCCATACATCGCGCTTGCAATTCCAGTCCTGATTCTTTGTCTCGGAATCGGAGCGATGCTCATCTGGATACAGAGCCGTGGCAAATTCATGTTTCTCGATAATCTGGTGAACAACCGAACAGAAGTAAAGAAGCCATGGGAGGCCTACGCAGGCCACGCGAACGCCCTGTTTCTTTGGTCAATCCTCTACGGCCTAGTCTGTTTCGTCATCTTCGGCCTCGCCTTTGCCGGCCTCGTCGTGACCGTATTGATCCCGTTCGTACAGAACCGCGCCTTCACTCCGTCGATGGTCGCCCCCATCATTGGATTCGGACTGCTTTTCTTCGTTCTGGCTATTATCGACGCCTACATCAGGCGATTCCTAAACGATTTCGTAGTTCCACTCATGTACAAGTCCAACTTGAAAACAACCGAGGCGTGGCGCCAGTTCTTAAACATGGCAGCCGGAAACTGGGGCGCATTGCTCGTTTACGGCTTGATGTACGCCGTTCTGTGCGCAGCCTGGTCCATCGGCTTAATGGTCATCGGTGTCGCCGCCTGCTGCCTAGGGCTTATCGTATCGCGCATACCCTACGTGTGCGCCGTCTACGCGCTACCGATGACGACCTACCTTCGATTCTACAGCTTGCAGTATTTGGCGCAATTCGGGCCTGAGTATCGAATGCAAGCGGAGGCGCATCAGTCGACATTGCCATAGCGTCGAGAAAGCCAACGACACTCAGCTTTTGCCGCGCGAGGCGCTCAGCGTTCCACCGGCAGGTGCCGGCGGCTCGGCCGTGGTTGGCCGAAAGGGACGCTGAAAGGCTTCATCAAAGTCATACCCATCCGCGAAATCCTGACGTGAATCTTCCGACGTCTTGCGCAGCTTTCCCGACTCGACTAAGCTGAAAACGAGCTCACCAAAATCTTCAGTGCGTTCGATGCGCCAGGTCTGCAGGACGCGCATGGCCATCGGGCCATACTCCTGCAGCGCGTAATTCCGAATGCCTTCCAGCAATTCACGCCCTGAAATATGCCGTTCCGGCGTAGACTTCGACGGCTTATCGAGCATCTTCAAGGTAAAGTCCAGCGCTTCGATCACGAAAAAGTAGCTCTCGATCGCGTAGCGCTTATCGCTGGCGCAAATGTCGCGAATGCCCTTCTGTAAGGCGTCCTCCTGCATGTGCATTCACCTTTCTCTGAGGAACACAGACCGTCAATTCGACAGCGTTGTCCAGAGTCTAACCATCACGCCAACAAAGAACAGTCCAGCCATGAGACACACGGCGCGACGTTCCTGGTCGGTCAACGAAAACCATGAAACGATGATTCGTCTAAAGAAAGTGCCTTCTGATCGTTTACGCATGCGCGCCCCCTTACGCTTGCAACAAACTATCTCAGGATGCCGCAATATTGACAAGTTTTCCCGGCACCACGATGACCTTACGAACCTGCTTACCGTCGAGGTGCCGCTGTATTGACTCCAAGTCAAGAACCAGTGCCTCAACGGTTTCGGGGTCCAAACTGGAATCGACGGTGACGCGGTCGCGTACTTTGCCGTTGATTTGAACCACCAACTCAATTCGATCGCGCGCTAACGCCGCTTCGTTCGTCTCAGGCCATCCGGCATGCATCACGCTAGATTCATTGCCAAGTTCAACCCAAAGCTCTTCCGAAACATGGGGCGCAAAAGGCCCAAGCAAATGCACGATCGTCACCAAGGCGTCTCGAACGACGGCACGTGTCTGTTCACCGGAATCCAGCGACAGCGACAGATCGTCGACGGCGTTGAGCAACTCCATGATGCCAGCAATGGCCGAGTTAAAATGAAAGGCGCCTTCGACGTCCGCCGTGACACGCTTAATGGTCTCATGTGTCTTGCGGTACAGATCTCGTTCCGGCCCAGTCATCGACGCCATGTCGCAGGACAGGCTGGTGGCGGCGCGAAGCACGTCTCGATTCGTGTAAACACGTCGCCACAGACGACGAAGAAACCGGGATGCGCCTTCGATCCCCTGGTCACTCCATTCCGCGTCCTTTTCGGGGGGCCCAATGAACAACGTATAGAGACGCAAGGTGTCAGCGCCGTATTCCTCAATGAGCGAATCAGGACTGACCACATTGCCCTTCGACTTCGACATCTTGTAGAGCTTGCCATCCTTTTCGCTGCGCTTGCAGATCATGCCCTGCGTAAACAACGCATCGAAAGGCTCAGCGAAGCCAACGTGCCCCGCATCGTATAGCACTTTCAGAATAAAGCGTGAATACAGAAGATGCAGCACGGCATGCTCAATGCCGCCAACATATTGATCCACCGGCAACCAATTGTTTACGTCTTCGGTATTGAACGCTTCATCAGATGACGTCGGGTTAACGAAGCGCAAATAGTACCAGCATGAGCACAACCATTGTGCAAGCGTGTCCGTTTCACGGCGAGCCGCGCCGCCACAACGTGGGCAAGCGGTTTGGATGAACCCCTCGTGCTTCGCCAGCGGATTGCCGGCGTCCACCATGAAGTCGACATCATCAGGCAATTCAACAGGCAAATCTTCCGCAGGCACGGGCACGGCACCACATGTGTCGCAATGAATGATAGGAATTGGAGCGCCCCAGTAGCGTTGGCGGCTAATGAGCCAGTCACGCAGTCTGAAATGGGTCGTAAAGTCGCCAAATTCGCCGTCCTTGGCATGTTGCGTCATGGCGCGAATAGCGTCCCGGTTTCCTTGACCATCAAAGGGCGCCGAACGCGTCAGCAACCCGTTGTCGACATACGCTTCGTCCATGGCTTCCGCGTTTAGCGTTTCGCCTTCGGGCTGAATCACAACCTTCACCGCAAGGTCGTAGGCCTTTGCAAAATCAAAATCGCGCTGGTCATGTGCCGGCACGGCCATAACCGCTCCCGTACCATAGTCCATAAGAACGTAGTTCGTCACCCACAACGGGACGGACTCGCCGGTAAAAGGGTTCGTCACGTGGAAACCTGTGAATATCCCTTCCTTGGCCACATTGTCATCCGAACGTTCAACGGCGGAGAGTAACAACTGGCGCTGAACAAAGGCTTCAACGGCGGCTTCGTTTAGGCTGCCTGGCAATAGGCGTTTCAACAATGGGTGCTCTGCGGCCAGCGCCATGAAGGTGACACCGTAAATGGTGTCCGGACGCGTGGTAAACACGGGACAAGGGTCGCCGGTCTCGGTTACCGTAAAATCGACACGCGCACCTTCGGAGCGCCCAATCCAATTGGCCTGCATGTTGCGGACCTTTTCGGGCCAGTTTGGCAACGTATCCAAATCGTCCAACAAGCGCTCCGAATAATCCGTAATCTTGAAGAACCACTGATTGAGATCGCGCTTCTGCACCATACGCCCACAACGCTCACAACTTCCGTCAGCAAGAACCTCCTCATTGGCCAGCGTGGTACACAACTCACACCAATTGACGGGTGCCTTCTTTTGATACGCCAACCCGCGTTCAAATAGCTGCAAGAAGATCCATTGCGTCCACTTGTAATACGCAGGCTCGCTTGTGTTGATTTCCCGATCCCAGTCGTACGCGACACCCCAGGACTTCAACTGTGACTTCATGTGGTCGATGTTGCTACGCGTTGACGCCTTGGGGTGCACGCCGCGATCTTTTGCCGCATTTTCTGCAGGCAGCCCGAAGGCGTCCCACCCCATCGGCGACAACACGGAATGACCACGCATGGTCTTGTAGCGCGTGACGACGTCACCGATGATGTAGTTGCGTCCATGTCCGACATGCATCGTGCCCGATGGATAAGGAAACATGGTCAGGCAGTAATACGGGTTTTCGGCGTCGCGCGTGGGCGTTCTGAAAACGGCATTGGCATCCCAGAAGGTCTGCCACTTGGCGTCAACATCGGCAAAAGGAAATGCATCATTCATCATTTAGATCCAAATTTGGTGTGTGTAAATTCCACGCTCGTCGATCGGGAGCGCGCATCCATGACCGGATTGGCCAAGTGAAAATGTCTATTGCTCGAGTTGTGGAGCAACAAATTCGTTGGCATTCCAGTATCCGGAAAACACTTTGCCATCCGACGTCTCGTACGTACCAATGCCCCACATCTTGTTGTCGCGCCACTGCCCGGAATACCTGTCCCCGTCAGGAAAAAGAAAGGAGCCCGTGCCGTTAGCAAATTGATCGCCGCGCCAGATGCCTTCCAACACGCCGCCATTCGTGTACGTGTACCTCCCTTGTCCAGAACGCTTGCCCGCAACCCAGTGGCCCTCGTACATCTCTCCATCCGCAAACGTAAAGACACCGACACCATGCCGGCGACCGTTAGCCCACTCGCCGACATAGCGCGAGCCATCCACCTGTGTGAGCGTGCCCGTACCGTGAATGGTTTCACCGACGCAATCACCCACATAGACGGATCCATCGGAAAGTGCCAGACGACGCTTGCCGGACACCGCTGCGACCGGTGGGTGCGCGACGGGAACCACCGTCTTTATCGGCGTAGAGGGTGGTTGATCAACACCACCTACGGGCTGCTGCGCACGGGCAACACGTGACACCGTTTCATCCACAAAGGCACGGTAGTCACTATCGCGAATCCAAGAAATGGGCTTACTCCCATCCTTTGCTTCTAAATAGAGGTCGGCTCCGTTTGCAATGAGCACCGGTAAAATCTTGCGTGCCTTTTTGCGGATAGCACAGTGCAGTGGTGTGAGACCGTCTATAGAGGCCAAATCGATTTCAACTTTCTGTGACAATAAAAGCCGTGCCACATTTGGAGAATCACCAATGGCGGCCCAATGCAGGGGCGAATAGCCCTTGCCAGACGTCGTGCTAATATCGGCGCCGAAACGAATCAGCAAATCGGCCACGCCCATCGAATCACGATACGCGGCCCAGTGCAGAGGCGTGGCCCCCATTTCGGTGCGTGCTTCAATATCGGCACCGGCCTGAATCAGGAGACGGGCGGCTTCGGGAACATTCCAGGTGGATGCCCAATGCAGGGGCGTCGAATCGCCCTTGGATTTGGCATTCACGGTACCCGCCGGATCACTCGCTAAGAGCGCTTTCAAGGTCGCCATATCCTTGGCCTTCACGGCCTCATGAATTGGCGCTGCGAGAATCAAAGCCGGGTTCATCAACAAGCCGACCAGCACTATCCAACAAAACGTCCGTATCATGAGTCTATCATTTCCTCTAAATTCGCGAACCGATTAGGCGGATTGCCTGCTCAGGAGCGAAGGCAAATACTAGGAGCGAAGGGGCCGCAATGCAATCCTTATTGAGATTGCGCAGGCAGGCGAAGCACAACACGTCTTCTACGCCTCGAGCAGCTCGAGCGCCTCGCCAACGAGATAGAGCGATCCCGCTACACAAACGACACCATTGGTATCTCGCGCCCAATCCTGCGCCGCCTGAAGCGCCTCGGCAAGCGGGCCCGTATGCACGGCAGAGAGACTGACGGGCAACGCTGCACGAATTTCGTCCACCCCTGCCCCGCGTTCATTTTTAATCGGTACAATCCAACAACACGTCGCCATACCACCCAAGTGCTGCAGCGTGCCTCGCAGATCCTTGTCGCCACACATGCCGACAATAAGCGCCACCGGCTTTCCGCGACAGATCTGGCGCAGTGTTTTCGACAGCGCACGGGCCGCATCAGGATTATGTGCGCCGTCCAAAATGACGGGCGGCGATGACGCGACCACGTCGACGCGCCCATGCCAACGCACAGCGGCAATGCCCGCCTTGAACGCGGCGTCATCCAACGTGATCGCGCCAGCCATACTCAAGGCCTCAAGCGTCGCGACCGCCGTTGCGAGGTTTTCGATCTGGTGATCCCCAAGCAATGGCAATGTCGTCGAAAATCCACGCCCAAAAGCCGTTTCAACAACAATCCGTTGCCCGCTTAGATCGCGTGACTTCACGTGCACCGACACCATATCGCTTGCCGAGAGGAATGCCGACTGACGCGATTCCGCTACGCGCCGCACAACGGCCTCAGCGTCAGGGTCCATGGCGCTGCACACCACGGGACGCCCCGCCTTGATGATGCCGCACTTCTCTTCGGCAATGGAAACCAAGTCATCCCCAAGCGTACCCGTATGATCCAAACCGATCGACGTGATGACCGAAACGACCGGCGTCAGTACGTTGGTTGCGTCCAGCCGTCCGCCAAGTCCCGTTTCAACAACAGCCCATTGCACCGCGGCCCTTTTGAAATACGAAAAAGCAATAGCGGTCGAGCATTCAAAAAAGGTCAATTCCTGACCCATCGACGCCGAGACGTCGTTGGCTGCCGATTCAACCTCAAATATCATCGACGTCAGATCCGCATCCGAAATCGATTCACCATCCACGGTGAAGCGTTCGTTGAAGCGATGCAAATGCGGGGACGTCGTACGCCCGACACGTTGCCCCGCCGAACAGAGCACCGCATCAATGATGGCGCAGACCGACCCCTTTCCGTTCGTGCCGGCAACATGGATCGCACACAAGTCGCCATGCGGATCGCCGAGCGCGGCCAGCAGCGCACGAATGGGATCAAGGCCGAGTTTGATACCGAAAGAGCGTCGTGCGAAGAGACGCTCGACCGCGTTGTCCAAGGAGAGTGGTTTCATCATTTGAGACTGATCTAAGCACAGCCGCGCATCAAGTTCAACGTGACGTGCGTTTTTTTCCAACGTTGAAGCGCGGGATGGCTCAAGGCGTGTTAAGGGAATCAAACCAGCTCTTGGCCGACAGAAACGCCGGTAGCGCGCAGTCAGCATGCCCTGAAGCGGGCGACGGATCAGAAAAGGAAATCTGCGATGCACCGGCAGCCACAAGATTCGACATGGCAACATGGGAATTGGCAACAGGAACGGTCCCGTCCGCCGCGCAATGAATAAAACGTACCGGCACCTGTGGAACCCAACCGCGCCACGTGTCGTTTGCGCGCAAGGCGGCCCATACGGCGTTGTTCGTGTTCGATTCGAAATCTGCCAGAAAATTTGTGGCGATCATTAGGCGCGGCACGGCAGGCAAGGCGGCATTGATCGTACTGCTGGGCGTCGCCCCGTCAAACAGCGGCGGAATCGTGCTGTCATAGGGCGGCGCAAGCACCTCATCGGGCGAGGTGAATATGTCGTAAATTTGATTCAGTCCCAGCAACATATAGGGTAAGTACGCGGGCGATGCGTAGTTTGTGCTCGAAAGCATCACGTCACGCATGACACCCGACAGATCGTGAGGGCCAGCCATCGGCGCACAGGCCGTTACACTGAATTCCGCGCTGTGATGTGCCGCGATTTCACGCAACATGGCCAACGTTGTGTGCCCTCCCTGGGAGTACCCCGCCAGAAACAGGTTTCCGTTTGGATTGGCACCCGGTACGCTGGCGACAGCGCTCAGTGAAGCACGCAACATATCAATACTGGCGATCGCCGATGACCGAGCATGCACATAAGGATGCAGTCCGGGCGAGTTGGTCCCCAGCCCCAGATAATCGGGCAACACAGCGATATAGCCCTCCGATGCGGCCGCCACGCCCAGCGCTTGTTCAACGGAAAACTCCACCGACGGAGCCTCTAGGCGCTCGTAAATCGTCCCATGCTGAAGCGAGATCACGGGTGCCGTGCTGAGTCCCACCGGTATGCAAAGCGCACCGGACGCGCGTGTTGAAATGCGACGGTGATCAAAGGTGTCGTAGGTCACGCGATAAATGGCGACATCGTAAGCGGGAGTGATCCCGGTGATACCAGCGAAGGTCAACAGCTGACCGATCAAAAAACTGGGTAGTTGCTGCTGGAAAACGAGGTCGTGCACTTGTCCGCGCGAGCTCGCCTCCAATCGAAAAGCGCCCTGTTCGTGCCGGCCAATGGAAACGATTGCATTTGAGCCGCTCGTCGGCCAGTCATCCGGACTGCCCACAAAGGTCCAATCGTCAAGGTGCACGGAGCGGGTAAGCGCGACCCCATCCCCGCCCTGCGGCATGGCCCACTCGATCTCGAGCAGGTCACTGGAAAGCACCGAGATCGCGCTAAAGGTAGAGCTCGCGGGGGGATCCGCCATGAGGGCGGCATGCCAGAGCGAAAAAACACAGCACATCGACAAGAACTTCATGAATATGAAAGGCCGAATCATCATGCATGAGATAATAACAGAAACGGCGTGCAAATGCAGCTGCATTCACACGCCGTTACCGGACAAACAATGTCGCTTTCGCGGCTCAGCGCACCGCTGCAGCCAGCGCTTTGTCCAGATCAGCAATAATGTCGGCGCCATGCTCGATGGGGCGCTGCAGATACGGCGTTGTAAAGGTGCTGTCGACAACCAAAGGCACACCGTTCGCGTGCGCAATCTCTGCAATCGCCTCAATGTCCGCGACATCCAACCCTGGATTGCCAACGGTTTCCAAGAACACGAGCTTCGTCTTGGGCGTAATCGCCTTAGCGAAATTTTCGGGATCGCGCGGATCAACAAAGTTCGTCTTGATACCGAATTGTGGAAGAATGTTCTTAAACTGCGTATATGTGCCGCCGTAGAGGTTGTTCGCGGAAACGATTTCATCGCCCGACTGACACAGATTGATCACGCAATAGAAGATAGCGCTCGTTCCCGACCCTAGCGCCAGCGCGACTGCGCCGCCCTCCATGGCCGCCACGCGTTACTCAAGCACATCCTGCGTCGGATTCATGATACGCGAATAGATATTTCCGAGTTCTTTCAGAGCGAAAAGGTTGGCGGCGTGTTCCGTGCTGTTGAACACATAGGACGCCGTACGGAAGAGAGGCACGGCGCGGGAATTCGTGGCGGTATCGGGTTGCTGTGCGGCGTGAAGGCAAAGTGTTTCAAATTTCATGCATCTCTCCTTGTGGATTTGTCGTGTTTGCGCAAAACGACTGATTACAACAGAGCACGACTGATATCAACGAACTCGCAGTCGACGTCACAGACGCTTGACTCTAAAGGGCATGCCTACGACTATGCTCGCTTCAATAACCGACGTACCCGTTTAGCGCAGAAGGAACAATTCTATGATGACACTATATATAAAGCAGGTAGCCCTCTGGATCCATTTACTCTGCATGCTGGGTTGCTTCGGCATGGTGCTGGCGGCCACAATCGCAGCAAAATCGCACACGAAGGAAACGCTATCCAAAGACAGCACCTTAAAAATGGCCGCACTGACACTGGCAGGAGGCCTGCTCGCCGGAATCGTGGTCTTTATTCTAAAAGTGCGCATGTTCAAAGAACTCCCCCCCAGCTTCATGATGTTCATCATGATTAAGTTCTTTTTACTGGTCTGCGCTGGTGGTGCTCTGGCAACGGCTTCGAAAAAGGCATCGCAAGGCGACGCCTCAGGAAGCCAACTCGGACGCACGATCGCACTACTGGCGCTCGCCAGTGCCGCGCTCCTAGGTGTTTTCCTTCAGCCGACGATATAGAATCCAGCCAATACAACGGAAAATCAACCCATGTCACTGAAGCTCTATACCTATAAGGGATGTGGCACCTGCCGAAAGGCATTGGCCTTTCTTGATAGTGAAGGCATTACCTATACGCAGCATCCAATCCGCGAAACGCCTCCAAGTTTGAGCGAACTGCGCAAAATGGCCGCAACCTATAACAACGAGCTGCGCAAACTCTTCAACACCTCGGGCGGGACCTATAAAGAGATGCAACTCAAAGACCATCTCCCCAACATGAGCGAGCAAGAACAACTTGATCTGCTCGCCAAACACGGCAATCTCGTCAAAAGACCCTTCGTCATCGCCGAAAATACGGCGATGGTTGGTTTCAAAGAAGACGAATGGCGCTCAAAACTAGGCCTTTGAGTCAGATCAGGCCTTTATAAAAGTGGCTTTCAACCAAAAGAAGCCCGAAAAACACAGACAGGCGCACCAAACACCGAACCTTTACCCAAAATAAGCAAGTAATCCTCGCCTGCCGGTTCAAAAAGCGAAACCTTTCATATTCTCAGCACTCTCGAAGCCCCCGCGAAGACCATAACACAAAGATTTTAGAGAAACTCAGAACTTAACCCTAGACATTCACCCACAAACTGAAGTAAATTCCAGCAAGTTCGAAAAACAAGACAACCATAACG
>JAPKCZ010000527.1 GCA_028822745.1 Kiritimatiellia bacterium
ACAGTCGATTTGCCTACGCTGTGGAAGCTTTTTTAGCGCCGTTTATTGGCTGCGCCGTTGTTGTCGTGCTGTCACGTTTTCGCAGCGTGTTCGATGCGAGCGCCAACGTTAGGTAAGTGCTTACCCTTCGTGCCCAGAAGATCCGGGTCAGGCGTCCCGGTTTGGGAGGTCATCTGCGCTATGGCGCCGTTGTCGATATGGGAATGCGATAGCAGCGATACTTTGAGAGACTCGGGACCTTCACCCGCTCGGCGTATTCTGCATAATAGTGTTTCACAGGAAGGCGTTCGGTATTATACAGCCGCGTCGACCAGCACACGAGGGACGGTTCGCTGGGCGTATGGGCGTCGAACTGCTCAGGGCTTATCTTGATGCCTGCCAGAACTTCACGGTCGCGAATGGCGTGCATGAAGTGGTACAGCTTTCCTTCTGCCATAAGGTGGGCCAACGGGTAGGCGGGAAAAAACACGTTCTCGTCCGGATGCTCGATAAGATAGTCATAAGCCTGCTGGGAAAGATTGTCTGCAGCTGACCTGAAGCCGTATCGGATTTCCTGCATCGACTTAAGGTACCAGGGGATGGCAAACGTGGCGGTTAGCAGTACGACACTTATTGCAAGTCGGCTGGACCTCGTGTCGTCTGAGAGTGTTCGCTTCAGCCTTACGGCGTGTTCTACAATGCTGAGTGCCGTTGCAACGTAGAGAAAGTAAACGGTAGGCGAAAGCGCGCTTTCCACGCCCCCTACTTTGACCCTGCCCAGTACGGACATGGGGATCAAGGCAAGTGAGATTAACAGCACGAGCGGCCAAAGGTCTCGACCAAGCCCAAGGGACTCGTCCTTCTGTGTCGACACCCACCGTGCGCCAAAGAGCGTCGCAATGAGCATTAATCCTGGCACGCAAATTTCTAGCAGTTCGAGCAACACGCGGATCATGTTGAACGGGAACCCGCCTACCCACGGACATGCAGCTGGGAGAGTCAAAAGCTGGAAGGACAGACCGCTGAGCGGGTGGCAGAGGATCGATAAAACGAGCCCGAATATGCCTGCGAAGCCCGTCCAAATGAGTAGCCTGAGCGCCGTGGACCACGTCGACGTCAGACCCACCCAGAGCCAGATCGCAGGCAGAAGCGTGAGGAGCGTTTGCTTTGAAAAAACGGTCAGAGCCATCGTGACAGCGCACAGACCCAGCATGATGGACCGACGGCGGTCATCAGGCGCTGAAAGGGCGCATTTCGCGGCGATTGCTGACAGCAGTCCGAAACCCAGCGCTGGTGCATCCGCATGTGGCAAATAACACGCGAATTCGAGTGTGAGCGATTGTGTGGCTGCGTATAGGACAAGGCATGTACCAAGCAAGGCGTAGGGCCAAACGCGCGTTTGTAGCCAACATGCAAGCAGCACGGGGCCTATCGTGAACAAGGCCGCCAATAGGTAGCCAATGACCATGACCTCGGTGGGCGTGCGGCCGAGGGCGGCCGGCATGTAGTTGAGCACCCATGCCGGCGGATACATGGTTGTTTGGATCGAGCCTTCTTCGAGGGTGCTGTAGACAGGGATCCCCTGTGACGTGGCCACCGATACAGCGAGGCGACCCGCATCCCAGTCACTGTATTGTCCTTTGGCGATGCCAATGTAAATCGCGGTGCCCGCAAGAAATAGAAGTAGGGGGACGGCGGCGTTGACGAGACCCGTTGCGAGTGCGTGTTTGCTCCCCCGGAGCGCACGTATGGTCATGGCGAGCGTGACAAGCGCAGCCAGTACACCTAGTAGGCCCAAGGCGTTTGCTGTCACGAGGGGTCTCGGTCTGCGCGTTCCCAGATGGCGATAACCGAGCGTCCGAAACTACGAAACGTCATGCGGTCGAAGAATAGGCGCGAGATCGGAACCATGGCGCGATCCCAGAGGCGAATATTCGCAGCCGACGGTGTACTCTTGCGCAGCAAAAGACGATTCGCCCACGAGGGTAGAACACCGATGCCGTCCAGATAGAAGGATCGTGTCAGCGTCAGTGAGGACGGCGTAACTGCGTTGAGTGACTGTTTCGTGTATCGCCTGAAGTGCCCGACGGCTTCGTCGAAGGGACTAAAAAGAGCCATGTAGGCTGGCGATAGGACGATGATTTTTCCGCTGGCCGTTAGGTGACGCGCAGCCACCTCAAGTTCCGCTCTGTCGTGCTCGATATGCTCAAGAACATCAATGTAGAGTATCGTGTCGAACCGATCGTTTGGATCAAGTTCGGCTAACGTTTGGGAGCTCGTGGAAATGTGTTCACTTCTGGAGAGCGTGTGCAGTGATGCGTCGAGTTTCTCGCGTAAAGCGGAGTCGGGTTCGAGGCATAACCATGACGCTTCGGAGCCCGTGCGAAGAACTTTTGTTGTTCCGCCAATGCCTGCGCCTACCTCGACAACTTTTCCGTTAATGTCAGGGCGCAAAACTGACGAAAAATAGCGCTTCCAATTTCGTGCTTCCGCGAAGAGGTCGAGTTCTTGGCCTGGGTATT
>JAPKCZ010000528.1 GCA_028822745.1 Kiritimatiellia bacterium
CCAACGATGCCTGGTCGCACAGGGCTTCGACATCATCCAGAGCGACACGGTGACCGTGCCAATACCCGACCACGCCCCTATCGAGGTCATGATGCTGCGCACAGCCCGCCCCACGAAAGGAAGCGACCTCCAGCGCCAGACCATCTACGCCTACTGGTTCGTGGACGCAAAACGCGACACGCCACGCCACCTCACCAGAATGTTCTGGATGGGTTGGGACGCGCTCACGCTCGGAACCATGGACCGCTGGGCGTATATCGCAGCGATTTCGCCCGTTAGTCCAACAGACACGCCCGACGATACCGAACGCAAAGTCGCCGAATTTATCGCACAAATCTACCCCCTAATCCGCACAGCCCAGTAAGGTCGCACTCGGCCACACACATCACAGGAAACCTCACAGTTATTAATCGCGAGTTCTATTGGAATAACGGTCTCAAATTAAACGAGCACCTGGCCCCCCAATACACATTCGAGCGCTCGATCCACCTGAGCAACATGAGTCTCTACTTCATGCAACGCAAAGCCGACGCGCCTGTTCGCTGATGGGCGCCCTTCCCGCCTGCAAATCACGCAAACACAGCGTTTGACACCGTCCATGTCCGTTATCCGAGCTAAAAATAGAACCAGCGAAGGATTGCATTTTTTCGTCACTATGACACAATACGCGGCTTGCAAAAGGGTCGGCGATCTGCGCCGGCCCTTATTTTTATGACAACCGGAGATCCAATTTGACATTTTTCACTAAAAAGCGCGGAAGCTTCAAAAACGACATCCTTTCAGGCATCACCGTCGCCCTGGCGCTTGTACCCGAGGCGGTTGCGTTCTCCTTTGTCGCCGGTGTAGACCCACAAGTCGGTCTATTTTCTGCCTTCATGGTTGGCCTGATTGCCGCCACAATCGGCGGACGCCCAGGAATGATCTCAGGTGCCACCGGTGCGATTGCCGTCGTCGTTGCCCCGCTGGTCGCCAGCCATGGCGTGGAATACCTCTTCGCCGCCATCGTCCTTGCTGGGGTCATTCAGGTCGGCGTCGGATTGATGCGCTGGGGCAAATTTATTCGCCTCGTCCCCCACTCCGTCATGCTCGGCTTCGTCAACGGCCTTGCGATCATTATCTTTTTGTCACAGTTCGAAGCCTTTAAAGTGGAAGGCGCTGACGGCCATCATGAATGGATCAATGGCCTATCCTTGATCGTCATACTTGCCCTTATTGCCCTGACCATGGCCATTACGCACTATTTGCCGCGTTTGACGAAGGCCGTTCCGGCCGCCCTGGCGGCCATTGCGATCTGCACCTTTACCTCCATGGGGCTGGAGCACTTCTTTGGGATTCACGCGATGACCGTTGCCGAAATGGCCGGCGGCTCATTGGCCGGCGGATTCCCGCCATTCCACATACCAGCGATTCCATTCGAATGGACCACACTAAAGATTTTGATGACCTTCGCGCTACCTGTTGCCGCCGTGGGTTTGATTGAATCGTTGATGACCTTGACCTTGATTGACGAAATGACCGAGACGCGCGGTCGCGGCAATCGTGAATGTGTCGGGCAGGGCAGCGCGAATATTCTGAGCGGACTCTTTGGCGGCATGGGGGGGTGCGCCATGATTGGTCAATCCATGATCAACATCAGCTCAGGCGGCCGTGGCCGTACATCCGGTGTGACCGCCGCCGTTGGTCTATTGATCTTCGTCCTGTTCGGCGCTGATCTGATTGGCCAAATCCCCACCGCCGCGCTCGTGGGTATTATGTTCATGGTTGTTATTGGCACATTCGAGTGGACCACGTTCCGCATTCTGCACAAGATTCCGCGAACGGACATGTTGGTCATTCTCGCCGTATCGGTCATCACCGTGTTCACGAACCTCGCGGTCGCGGTGGCCATCGGCATCATTATCAGTGCATTGGTCTTCGCATGGGAAAAGGGTAAAAACATCCGCTGTAAAAGCTATATAGACGAGCACGACACGAAGGTCTACCGCCTGGATGGCCCTCTCTTCTTCGGTGCCGTGCATAGTTTTTCATCACTGTTCACACCCGCGGACGACCCCGAAGAAGTGGTCATCGACTTCATGCGATCACGTGTGTACGACCACTCCGCACTGGACGCCGTCCACAAGCTTACGGAGAAGTATGCGGCCGCCGGAAAACGCCTACATCTACTGAACCTGAGCAAAGAATGTCGCACCCTGCTGGGCAACGCTGAAGGCGTCGTCGAAGTCAGCGTCATTGAAGACCTCGACTGGCACCTCGCCGTCGACGAACTGGCGTAGCATTGCTCCGTTACCTGAGTAAAAGGAGCGCGCCACGCCATGTCGGTCAGGCGCTGACCATTGCTGAATAGATCCCAGGCCCGCCGCTGTTCGTGCCCGCCACCTTGAAGTAATATAGCGCATTGTCCAGGCCGGTAAGCGTGAACGCAGGTCGCGTCCCCTACCTATCAAGAGCATCAGAAATACAGTACAATGAGCCGTTCACAAAAAGGAAAACATCACA
>JAPKCZ010000529.1 GCA_028822745.1 Kiritimatiellia bacterium
ATCCAAAACGACTGCAACGATAAAGAAAGCGAGTCCACCGGAACCGGCGAGAGCGATGTCTTGGTTGGCGATAGCACGGTACAGAAGTCGGCCGAGGCCACCTACTCCCATAATTGCGGCTATTCCCAACATCGAGATGGCCAGCAGCAACGTTTGGTTGATCCCGGTCATAAGCGCCGCTCTTGCGAGTGGCAGCTGGACATCCGTCAGTACTCGACGTTCGGAAGCGCCGTAGGCCCGTGCTGCTTCGACGACGTCTTCTGGCACTTGTCTGATGCCAAGATTCGTGAGTCGGATCAAGGGTGGAAGAGCGAACACCATCGTCACCATCGTTGCTGACACAAACCCGACGCCGAAGAAGAAGACGAAAGGCAACATGTATACGAATGAATGAACGACTTGCATTGCGTCAAGGATTGGTCTGACGATGCGCCAGACTCCGTCCATGCGTCCACACGCAACCCCAACTGGGATGCCGATCATGACGCACAGGATCACTGCTACGGCTATAAATCCGATGGTTCGCGCCGTCTCTTTCCAGTATTCCTCTCCAAGTAAGCCACAGATGGTCAACCCTAAAAACGAACCAATTCCTACTTTCAACCCGCGAAAAGCCCAGCCCGCTATCAGCACTGCAAGGCAGACAGTCAGCCAGGACAACCCAAGCAGCCATTCGTCGACGACGACTTTGAGCATGGTGTGAAACGGCCATTTGATGACGTCGAGTGTCTCTTTCATGTTGAGATCAACCCAAACGGTGATCTGTTCAACCCAATCGCCTACGGGAATTTGCCATTTGTCGAGAATCGAATTTTGTCGTTGGTCCCAGTCGCCGATGCTTCGGTACCAAACCACGCCGGCCGTGGCGGCGACTCCGCCGAGAATGTTGGCAGCCTTGCGCCTCCTTAATCCTCCAAGGAGCATCAATAGTGGTACAAGAAACACTGCTGCGAGAACCAAGTACTCGATGCCGTTTGCGATGGCATTAGCGACCTGGGTTCCCTTCTCAAGGTCGGTAAGTTTCCCTACCGTACGGTCAACAAAGTGGCCTTCGGAGGTTGCTGCGTAAAGTGGTTTCACATGTAAACCTCTCGTTCGAAGGCGTCTGTTAGCGCTTCAACTCGGCCCAGTTCTTCCAACACCGATGTGGGGTCGACTCTTCCGATTAAACGTCCGTTGGAGTCAAGTACCGCTATTGGGAGGCCTTTGCCGGCTTCGCCGTAAATATCGTTCAAGGTTTGGGAAGCGTTCGCAGTCGCTACGTCGCTGCGCATAGCGTTAGCCAGAGAAGGCGTGCCTTGCGAACTGACCCTTTCGACGTCGCTGCGGGTAATCAGTCCACAGCAGTTCCCGGCTTCGTCAACCACTAGATGCGCCGGCGAGGCCGCAACTGCTCTTTTAACCTCATCGAACCCCGCAGATGACTGAATCGCGTTAGCAGGCGTCATGACTTCTTCAACTTTGATGACGCGACCTTGGTCTACGTCTTGAACAAATTCGGCGACGTACCCGGTTGCAGGTTCTGTGAGGATCTGTTCTGGGGTGCCTATTTGCACGACCACGCCGTCTTTCATGATGCAGACGCGGTCGCCGATGCGGAGCGCCTCATTGAGGTCGTGTGTTATGAACAGGATTGTCTTGTGAACTTCGGCTTGAATTGCCATCAGTTCGTCTTGCATTTGGCGCCTAATCAACGGATCTAGGGCGCTGAAAGCCTCGTCCATTAGGAGAATGTCGGGGTCGGAGGCGAGGGCGCGGGCCAAACCAACTCTTTGCTGCATGCCACCGGACAATTCGTTTGTGGCATTGCGGGCGTAGGGCTCGAGTCCTACTAGCCGGAGCGCTCTGAGAGCTGCTTCTTCGCGTTCGGTTCTTGAGACTTTTTGAACCTTTAGGCCATAGGCGACGTTGTCGATGACGTTGCGATGAGGAAAGAGCGCGAAGTGCTGGAAGACCATCCCCATTTTTTCGCGTCGAAAAGCCTGCAACTCCTTGCCTTCGAGCGTCTGTACGTCGACGCCGTCTACCCACACGTGCCCGTAGGTGACGTCATGGAGTTTGTTTACTGTGCGGATGGCCGTCGATTTGCCGGAACCTGACAGACCCATAACGACAAAAATTTCGCCTTTCTTGATCGCAAACGACACGTTGCTCAACCCGACAACATGTCCAGATTGCTGTTGCACATCGTTTTTGTGCATTCCCGATCGGGTCAAGTCGAAGGCGCGCCCTCGAGGTTGCGGTCCAAAGATTTTGAAAACTTCTTCGAGACGAATTATTTCTTCGTTGTCTGGCATTGTGCTTGGATCGCCCCCTGGTCGGGGCCTCCGAGAAAGACTGTAAGGCGGCAGGAGGCAGAGCCAACATAACAGTGGCGCGTGGGCACAGGGTTCATCCTGAGCGGAATTGCTTGTCTGGTCACGTCTGTTCTTGCTGATCGCCGGGCACGCGTTCTGACCTGAGTCCAAGTTTTGATCACCGAAACAAACAAACGC
>JAPKCZ010000530.1 GCA_028822745.1 Kiritimatiellia bacterium
CGAAAGATCAAAAGGCAGAACGTTGGAACGGATGGAGGCTTTCGAGTGATGACGTATCCGGGATGTCCGGTGTTGAAGCGGTAAGTGATCTGGAACAATTTGATCGGGAGCTGAAAACCGCGATCAACAAAGGGTCAATCGCCGCCATTTGGCACGATTTTGATGCATTTGACGTCGGCCATCAGGATGCGCCGCAGAACCGGCACAGTGAAGCAATCAGGGCAGACTACCCCGCAGTGACGTTCAAGAATGCTTATCCGCCTATCTGTCGCGCGCGTACGATAAAGACGCCTGACGAAGTCGATCATATCCGAGAGGCCATGTGCGTCACGCGTGAGGGCATTCACGCGATGATGAAAGCCGCAAAGGCCGGGATGCGTGAATACCAACTTGAAGCGGTCTTTAACAAAGTTCTGGCCGATGCGGGCGTACGTGAGCCCGCCTTTGAGAATATTGTGTCCTCGGGTCGCAACAACTTTTGCATACATTACGATGACCCCGTGGGCGTTCTCAACGCTGGCGATCTGATCCTTGTCGATGTGGGCGCGAGTCACAACCAATATGTGAATGACATCTCACGGGCCTTTCCTGTGGACGGAAAATTCAGTCAGGAGCAGAAGACGGTCTACGCGATTGCCCTCGCGATAAACAAGGAACTCATGGCGATGCTTGTCCCGCACAAGGTGACCTTTGCGGATATCGAAGCGCACGCTCGTCGACGCGTGGGCGAAGAACTCACACGCGCCGGATATCTTTCAAAGGGTGAGGACGTGAGCAAGTATTACTGGCACGGTGGTACCCATCATATCGGCCTCGATGTGCACGATGTTGGTGCTCAGCCCGTCCCCATCGCGCCGGGCATGGTATTCACGATTGATGTGGGTATCTACATTGAGGAAAGCAACATCGGATTCCGCATTGAAGATGATGTCGTCATTACCGAAACAGGATACGAACATCTCTCGTCAGACATCGTCCGCGAAATAGACGACGTCGAGGCCATGATGCGCTGAGCGGCTGATCGGTAGTGGGGGAGTGACGGGGCGACATTCGTGTTGGACCACAGTTTTTTTGCGCACGAAGCACTTACCGCTGCAGAATCATCTGAGCGGGCGCTAATCGCAGATCCAAAGAAGAGGCACTCCGTGGCGCTTTGGGTGTTGAGGTTTCGATTATTTGTTGAACAATCGCCCAAGCTTAACGCGTACCAATGTGTGTGTGAAAATCGGGCCTTTAGGCGGGTTTTAGACCGACTCAACGGTTCTGCGTGCTACGGCGGACATGTTGTGCGGGGTCGGAAGGCAAGAAGGGATTAACCACGGATTCTCGTGATCTCCTCTCTGCGAACTCTGCCGGTTAATCTCTCTTCTCCAGTGGCTGGGATTTCTGCAATGCAGCATCGGGGTACGGCATCTCAAACATTTGGAAAGTGTGCGTTTTCATGCCAAGAATTCGGTCCTATGGGATGCTAGTGTTTCCTTTTTATTATCGTTTACCCCCAATTTGGGTATCATGGGTTAGAGGACACTTGGCAGCGTCAGAGAAGACTGCCTGAATCGACAAGGAACCAATCATGCGTAAGCGACCGAACTTGATTTATATTTTTGCTGACGACATGGGTTATGGGGATCTGTCTTGTCTGAATGAGAATGGACAATTCAAGACCGAGAATCTGGACCAGCTGGCTGCAGAAGGGATGCGCTGCACCGATGCGCACGCCAGTTCGGCCGTCTGTACACCGTCGCGCTATTCGGTGCTGACGGGGCGCTACAATTGGCGATCAACGCTGAAGAGCGGCGTCACAGGGGGATACTCGCAGCCGCTTCTCGAGGACGGACGGTTGACCGTTGCCTCCATGCTCAAGGAGCAGGGGTACAAGACAGCCTGCGTTGGGAAGTGGCATCTCGGCCTTGAGTGGCGGCTGAAGGATGGTGGCATTGCGTCAACCTATCAGGACGAAGAACAGGTGGATTTTGCGGCACCCATTACCAATGGGCCGATCAATCATGGCTTCGACACCTACTTTGGTATCAGCGCCTCGCTCGATATGCCTCCCTATGTCTACATTGAGAATGACAGAGCCACCGCCATCCCGACCGAGACATTCGAACTTGTCGAGGGCAAGAAATACATGCGTGCAGGATTGATCGGCGACGACTTCAAGCCCGACGAAGTCCTGCCCACGTTGACCGGCAAGGTGGAATCACTCATCGATGAATACGCCTCCGGTGACGACCCATTCTTTATCTATTTCCCGCTTCCAGCCCCGCACACGCCGATTCTGCCGACCAAGGCGTTCCGGGGCAAATCCGGGACAAACGAATATGGAGACTTTTGTCTGCATGTCGATGATACCGTCGGTCGCGTAATGAAGGCCTTAGAGAAGAAGGGGCTCACAGAGGATACGATCGTCATCTTTTCGGCAGACAACGGTTGTTCGCCGATGGCAGACTTCGATGAGCTGGTCGCCTGCGGTCACAAACCGAGCT
>JAPKCZ010000531.1 GCA_028822745.1 Kiritimatiellia bacterium
GTCGACCTCTACAACGACTCGGGAGAGATCAAAGAGACGGACATCATCTTTGATTGTCCAAATTGTCAAAAGAGTCTCGCCATTGACTACCGCGGTGCCGGTTTAACCATTCCCTGTTCTGACTGTGGCAACTACGTCGCGGTGCCCATTCCTGAAGGGATGGAAGTCACCGACATCGATAGTACCGAAGAAGAACAGGAAACACGTATCATCAACCTTCGGCGCTCGCTTGCGTCAGCTGAATCACAGATAAGTGATCTGAGTGCACAGGTTGAAACACTGACACGTGAAAAGGACGAAGCCACCGAGGTTACCCAGACGGTGCAGAGCCAGTTTAATCAAGTTCTTGAGCAGGTGTCTCAAATTGAACGTGGCCACGAAGATGTGCGTCGTGCCCTCGTTAGTATCTCCGCGATAATGGACGGCAAGGAATACCAATAGGTGCTTAGCGCCGTTGCGGCGTGACTACGAAGCTCCACGCATCGTTTCAAACGTCACGCTGGCATCCTTGATGAACCGCGGTGTCAGTTTTCGGCTCAGTGCAATGGGCGTGCGCCGCTCCAGCCAATCTTCCAAGCAATGGACCCTCTCGTTCTGAATGCCATAGTATAGTTCTGCTTTGAGATAAGGGAAATCAGGCGAAATGGGCTCGGCCAGATCAGGTCGTGCTTGCATCAACGTGGCCATTTCTGTTGCTCTAGGACCATAGAAATCTGGCCAGTGATCTGGCATCGCGTCGGATGGCGCCCCGTTCTTGATAGATTCATCCGCTGCCCATAACGGCAGCACGTCTGTTTGACAGGTGGCCAGCGCGGCGGTTTCGCCAAGTCGCCGGGCGACGAGATCGACCACGGCTTCGGCCATGGCCCGGTACGTCGTGAATTTTCCACCAGCAACGCTAATGACCCGATCCTGGTCGACGACGATACGGTGCGTTCGACTTGCTGCAGATGCTGCGTGGCCAGGTTTGGACGAGATCAAGGGACGCAAGCCCGCGAAGGTTGCGACCACGTCGTCCTCGTCAAATGATCGTTCCAGAAAATAGCGTTGAAATGCTTCTAGTAAGTACCGCACATCATCCTTGTTAACCGTTAAGCTACCCGGATCGTCGTCGGAGAATGTATCCGTCGTACCAATCAACGTGCGCTGTTCCCACGGAAGCACAAAAAAGATTCGACGATCTTGTGGCGCTTCAAGGACCAGTGCTGCGTCTAGCCCAATGTCTGGAAGCACAACGTGGACGCCTTTGCTGGGGGCCACCAGTTTTCGTTCTACACCGATGCGGTTCAACACGTCATTCGACCATGCGCCTGTGGCGTTGACGACGCACCTTGCGGAGACGTCGAACTGGGCGCTGTTCTGTTTGATGCTTAGTGTATGCCACTGGGTGGCTGCTCTGCGAACGCTGACGACATCGCTGTAATTGTACGCTTGCGCACCGTGTGATAGCGACGAACGGATGTTTTCAATGACCAGGCGTCCGTCTTGCATCTGTGCATCCGTGTACCCCGCAGCCCCCCGTAAACCATCTGCGCAAAGCCCTTTGACACGATCGCCCACAGCATCCGCCGATAGCCGACGTTGCCATTTTTTTGACGATTCACCTGCCATACACTGATAGAGACGAATTCCGGTGGCAATTTGCCACAAAGGACGGCGACTGCTGTCGTAAACAGGAAATAGAAAGGGCAGGGGTTTGACCCATGGCGAACACAAATTGAGTAGTCGGTTACGTTCGCGCAGCGATTCTCGAACCAGGCCGATTTCGCCATATTCAAGGTAGCGCAGACCGCCATGAGCAAGTTTGGACGTTTTGGTGCTGGCGCCAGCACCAAAATCAGTCTTTTCAAATAGAATGGTTTTCAATCCGCGCAAGGCGGCATCACGCGCCACTGCAGCTCCGGTAATGCCCCCGCCGATGATGGCGAGATCGTACAGCGTATCTTCGGTTGGTGTTTGAGGCGTGAGCATGAAGCAATTTCCCATTCTGTCATCCAACGCGGTCGATCATTGAATCAATCGCTCTTGTGCGAAAGTCTGGACCTTGGGGTGTGCTTGATTCTACACTCGCTCCAGTCTAGCGACAATATCCGAAACCATACCAACGGGTTCAGCCGTAAAGGAGCAGACAATGGCCTGTGTCGTGGGAATTGATCTTGGAACAACGGGCAACCGTACAATTGCTTTTTCAGAAGCCGGGGAAATACTCGCCAACACGTACGATGCGTTTCCGCAAATCTATCCGCATGCTGGCTGGGTCGAGCATGATCCGATGGCTATTTTTGAGTCGACCATAAAGACATTGCGCTCGGTCGCGGAAAAGGTCAGTGCGCATACTATGGTCGCGATTGGGCTCACCAACCAACGCGAAACAACCGTCGTGTGGGAGCGTCGAACAGGCCGACCGGTTGCCAATGCGATCGTATGGCAAGATCGACGAACTGCTGAGATATGTCGCGATATAGTGAAAACCGATCATGCCAGAAAC
>JAPKCZ010000532.1 GCA_028822745.1 Kiritimatiellia bacterium
AAAGTACAAGGCGAAGTCCGACACGGACCTCAACGCTGCCCAGCTCAAGGAATTGGTCGAGGCGTATAAGAAGCTGTACCAACGCAAAGTGAAGAAACCGTTCCCCCAGGATCCATTCAAACAGCTGGAACTCTCTATCCAGGCCGTCTTCGGCTCCTGGAGTTCCGAACGAGCAGATAAATATCGCCAGATCAACAAGATCACCGGCTTGCTCGGCACGGCCGTAAACATCTGCACGATGGTCTTCGGGAACATGGGGGAAGAATCCGGAACCGGCGTGGCGTTCACGCGCGACGGGTCCACGGGTGAAGCCAAGCCAATGGGTGACTACCTGATCAACGCCCAGGGCGAAGACGTGGTCGCCGGTATCCGTACGCCGAAAAACCTCGATGATATGCCGAGCGAAGAGAACGCGGTTTGGAAAAAATCCTACACCGAGCTCTGCAGGATCATGGCACGCCTTGAAAAGCATTACAAATACCCCCAGGACGTGGAATTTACCGTCCAGGAGGGCAAACTCTGGATGCTCCAGACCCGTAACGCCAAGCGCGTAGGCCTTGCCGGCGTGCGGTGGGCGGTGGAGATGGCCACGGGCAAAGATGCGTATACCGGCAAACCCCTCCCTAAACTGCTCACGCCCAAAAAAGCGCTCATGACGGTTTCCGGCGACGACATGGAACAATTACTTTTTCCGATCTTCGACACCTCGGTAGAGCGGAAACAAACGGCACTCGTCAGCGCCCTTCCGGCCGGACCGGGTGCGGCCGTGGGACAAATTGTATTCGAAGCGGACGAGGCCGAAGCCATGGTCAAGAAGGACCCGACCGCCCAACTCATCCTGGTGCGCCACGAAACCTCACCCGAGGATGTCGGCGGGATGTGGGCCGCCCAAGGTATCCTGACCACGACCGGCGGCATGACCTCGCACGCAGCAGTTGTGGCTCGCGGTTGGGGCAAGTGCTGCATCTGTGGCGCGGGCGACATGGTCATCGACTATAAGAAAAAGACCCTGCGGATGAGCGGAAAAACTTTGAAAGCAGGGGACTGGCTGAGCCTTAACGGATCGACCGGAAACGTCTACAAGGGACAGATTCCGACCGAATCGAGCCCGGTGGTCGCAGCGGTGAAAAAAGCTTCGGCTCGCAAGCACCCGATCTACAAGATGTACAAGCAGATCTCTGACTGGTCAGATGAGTTCCGCAAGATGAACGTTCGCGCCAACGCCGATACCCCGGACGATGCCAAGATGGCCCGCGGCTTCGGGGCAGAAGGAATCGGCCTTTGCCGGACGGAACACATGTTCTTTGAAGGCGACCGGATATGGGCTATTCGCGAATTCATTCTCGCGGACGACCTGAAGGCCCGCAAGAAAGCCATCGCCAAGCTCCTGCCCTACCAGCGGAAGGACTTCGAAGGCCTGTTTCGCGCCATGAACAGCCTCCCGGTTACCATTCGACTGCTCGACCCGCCACTGCACGAGTTCGTGCCCCATTCCGCCAGGGATATGAAGGAAATGGCGAAACGCGTCGGCGTCCCCCTTGCAAAGGTGGAAGAACGCGTCAAGCAATTGCATGAGTTCAACCCGATGCTCGGTCACCGCGGCTGTCGCCTTTCTATTACCTATCCTGAACTCTGTGTCATGCAGACCCGGGCAATCATCGAGGCGGCCTGCAATGTCGCCAAGAAAAAGGTCCGCGTCTTGCCGGAGATCATGATCCCGCTCATCGGAACCAAGGCCGAGCTGGACTTCCTGGAGCAGATCGTTCGTGATACCGCGGAAAAAGTGATTAAAAACAAGGGTGTAAAGGTAAAATACCTGGTGGGCACCATGATCGAGATCCCGCGTGCAGCGCTGACTGCAGACGAGATTGCAGAAACGGCGGAGTTCTTCAGCTTTGGAACCAACGACCTGACCCAGATGAGCTTCGGCTTCAGTCGGGATGATATCGGTAGTTTCCTTCCAGATTACCTGAATGAGAAAATCCTGCCGGCTGACCCTTTTGCCCAGCTCGATGCCACGGGTGTAGGCCAATTGGTCCAAATGGGGGTTCAAAAAGGCCGCGAAACACGGCCAAATCTGAAATGTGGGATCTGTGGAGAGCATGGCGGAGACCCGGCCTCGATTAAATTCTGCGCGAAAGCCGGCCTGGATTACGTAAGCTGCTCCCCTTACCGGGTGCCGATCGCTCGCCTCGCCGCGGCTCAAGCGGCCATAAGCTCAAAACTGTAAGTCGTTTAAAATAAATTACTTACGATAAAAAGGGGCCAATTATTGGCCCCTTTTTTCTTGCCCAGGGCAGAGCGGCAGAAAACCAGATAAAAAAATAAATGGTTATTTGGTCTAAAGTTTGCGAAGCGACAAATGTACACTAGTACATAGCTTGGTCTATTTTGAACGTAAGTCGGGCCTCATACGTCTGACTTATTGGATAAATAGTCCAAACAACAACACAACAACAACAACAACACAACTTGCAGTTCAAG
>JAPKCZ010000533.1 GCA_028822745.1 Kiritimatiellia bacterium
GGTGCCTGCGTTGGGACAAAACCGAAAGCACCGGGCGTTCCACCCTGAGCGACTAGATAATCGCCAGATCCGAGCGTATCCTGCGAACCAAGGCTTGAATTCTGCGCTTGGCCTACTTGTACATCACCAGAATTACCGTCGGCAATCGTGATTGCATCTATGCTCCACCAAACCTGATACCAAGAATCAACAGGGAGAGCATTAGGCGAAGGTGCAATAAAAATCGCTGAGGTACTGCTAATCGAATAGCTTATGTCCGCATTCACTGTGCCCACCATGACAAGCGCCGCGGCGATTCCTAATGTAAGAGATTTTGCTGTTTTCATTTCCGTACCCTTCTATTTTTTTTCGAGGACTATTTTCTGAAATTTAACTGTTAGTTCAAATATGGACGAATATCCACAATTTGAAGATCGTTTGAGCTAGCTCGGTCATACCAGATACCAGTACCCTGCGTTAAGACCAAAGCTTCCGCAGCAGCCCCCCAACCGTCCAAAATCGGAAAAACGACGACATACTCATAGCTTGAATACTGGGTATCCGGATCCCAAATAAACATTTGATCACCCTCTTCGGACTGAGCGAAGAGCTGGGTGTTTGTGAAGGCAATGTCGGCGGTATAAGGGTAAGCCGTCATTGTGATCGTGCCTGCGATAACATTTGTAACGACATCCATCAGAGGCACTTCTCCTAGAAATGCGACCTCATAGGTCATGCCTGTTGGTCCGCCCGGGCTGACCCAGAATCCTTTGGTGCCGTCTAACTTTAGGTCTTCACCCCAGCCATCAACTACTGGAAAGACGAGTACTCGTTCTGAGCTCTCGTAGCCTGGGCCACCGACCTTTTTCGCGTTCCAAGAGAATATCTCAGAACCGTAGGGCAACTGATCACCGATAAGCGTTTCAGCATTAACTGGACTTCCGTCGATGCTCTGAAACTGACTAGAGACCAAATGCAACTTACCTGATTCAAACGTGTGCTTTTTATAACCGACGATGTTGACGCTGGTGACTTCTTCAGCCAAAGCAACCCCCGCAAGGACACCCACCGCGGTTAGCACTGTTAGTAACTTTTTCATTTTATCAACCTCCATCTGCATTATCTGAGTGGTTCGTTAGTTGTAAATCTACGTCAATTCTCATCGATTACGTAATACTCTATCGTCAATCGAAGGCCTTGGTCAACAGGGATTTTCGATTCGTCGCTTCTTTTCGCGCCCTGGGCGTCTTTCAGTCCCCTTTACGCTTGTGTCTCTCGGTAAACAGCTTGCCTTATTGTCGTATTATACGACTGACAGACCCGGCGACACAAGTGTTTTCTGTCGATCTATTCGATTGGGGGCAGAACCCCCTCCTGCACCAGTTGGTCATCCATTTCCCGCGTTAGCGGGATAGGCAGAGGAGGCTTTCCTGTTCGAATGGCGTCCATTTGCATCTGTCGGAGATGTTCTTGCAACGCCTCCCCTGTTAGTTGAACAGGCTTTCTCAGCGCCTCCATGCGGTCTGCCTCCAGCTTACGGCGGCGACTCAGGCGATCGGCGTAGGACAAGCGCTTTGAACCTGTCCGCTTGGTGACGCCCGCTTTTGCTACCGTTTTTGCAGCAACGGCAGGTGCGCTGGCGCCGCCCACGTCATTCATGCCCAACCAGTAGGTCTCGTCGTTCTTGCGGAGAAGTGCGCGCTCGTTGGCATAGTCGGCTTCAACCACCGCAATGCCGTTCTCAGATTCACCTGCGTAGAGGAAATAGACGGCTTGCGGTTTGCTTTTGATGTCAACGATGCCCACCCGTAATCCGAAATCGGTTTCGGTCATCGCACAGATACGCAAGGTCTCAATGAACGCGCCCTTGGGCGGATTGTCTGCGTCAAATTGTGGTTCCGGCGGGACGACGACAGCGCCGGTTGCGACAGGTTTCTCAGGCAAGGCCCCAAACGGCTTACGGTCCACGATGGGCTGATAACGATCATAGCTGCCACGTGTCGCGAAAGCGTCCGTTACGCACAGTGCCGCCCCAAACAGCACACACACCACGATGATTTTATGTCGTTTGCTGTTCATCATTTTCACGCTTCGCACCAATGCGGTGCTCATTACAGTATACACGTAGAATTGATCCCTGCCCTATAAATTCGAGTAATCGGGTGTCATCAAGTCGATATAAAACGTCGTCAACCCCGGCCCCCACATCACCCATATCAGCGCCGCTAACGCCAGATAAGGCCCAAACGGAATCCGGCTCTGCATCTCTTTTTTCTTCAAACAGACCAGGCTGATTCCGACGATTGACCCCAAGAGCGACGATGCAAAGATGGTAAACAGCACGCCTTGCCACCCAATAAACGCCCCAATGCCTCCCAGCAATTTTACATCGCCAAAGCCCATGGCTTCTTTTTTAAAGATCATCGACCCGAAGATGGCGACGGCCCACAGAATCCCCCAGCCGGCGGCGGCGCCGAGCGCTGCGAAAAACAGACCTCCTTTAAC
>JAPKCZ010000030.1 GCA_028822745.1 Kiritimatiellia bacterium
TTGGTTGTTATCGCCGCCGTTGTCTTGGGTTGCGGACGTGGCAAGCCAACATTGCACGATCAATTCGAGAAATCTGTCAAAAAAGAACCCAACAGCGAGGACGCCGCGGGTCTTTTGCACGCGTACTTGTCAGAGCACATTTCGAATGACAGGCTCGAAGAGGCGCAGGCCTTCTATGCGCAGTACATTGAGGTGAGTCCTCTGCTTGCTGAAACGGGCTATACGGCCATTGCAGAATATTTCAACGCTACAAACCGCCCGAATGCTGCGGCCGTTTGGTCGGAATCGATACTTGCCTACGCGATTCCCGAAACGTTGCGCGTCAAGGTGTTTGCCTATCATTTGGATGCGCTCACGTCGGCGGGGGATGTGGAACAGGCTCAGCTTCTTCTCTTGGAAGGCCTTGAAGCCAAGGATTCAGCCGCCCTCGCCGCGTTCGGAACCATTACGAGTCGGTTGCGGACGTTAGCGGATTTTGAGGAGCTGCTGCGCTGGACCATGGCGCTCGTAAACAATGATACCATCGATGGTGCAATGCGGAGTCACGCTCTTGTGTGGCATGTGAGCACCTTGCTTGGCAACGAGCACACCGAGCAAATTCTTGCGTTGATTCCTAAATGTGTCGCACTGAATCCCAAACGTGAATTTGAAGTCCTATTTGGTTCCGTGTTCAACTCCTGGTCACAAAGAAAAGCATTCGAGAGCGTAGACCTCGGACTGAACACATTGTCGAGTGCTATTGCCGCGGATTCCGAATTGCAGAATTTTCTAGCTTTTCAAACCGTCACGCTCTCGATTGCACGGGACGTTTGGGCTGAAGCGGCGGCGACGTTTCGAAACCAAGCCGACGCACTCGACGACCGTAGTCAGCGTGCCCTTTTCGGACGATTGGTCGCAGGGGCTTCTTCAAAAAGTGCATGGGTACTCCTGGATGAATTTAGCGACTATGTTCTTGAAAATATGTCGCCGAACGCATCCTTGCGTGACGCTGCAGCGCTCGCCTGGATGGGCTGCGCCAAGAAGCGCATGATGATTGACGTGTTACCTCAGCGTATCCGGCGCATTTTCGAGGCAAAGGTTTCCGTGCGCACATTGTTGAACACCTATTCAACAGCACTCTATACCTCCATGTTGGGTGAACACCCTGTTGTTCTGGCCGAGTTATTGGCCTTCGGCGATAAGATCACACCAACACTCACGGAAGCTAGTGATAAAAAGGCACTCGCCAGCCTGACCTTCGATGGGGCTTTTATGCTCGAAGACTATGACCGTGTCCTTGTTGCGCTTGACGCAGGGCTTCCCGACAAGGATGAGGCGTGGCACGCGATGGCTCGCAACAAAGTTCTCGCCCATAAGGCGTTGAAAGAAGGGGATCATGAGCAGGCTGTGAAACGCTTCCGAAGCTTTCTTGAGTACGTCGATAAAACGTGGGTCACGGCGGAGTCTGATCCGTCAACCGGTGTGCGACATTCGCGTGAAATGGCTCTTGGGTTTAATGCGAAACGTATCGCGGATATTCAACGAACGTCGGGCGACCTTGCGGGTGCGATGGTGAGCTATCGTGATTCTCTTGCCTATTATAGTGACGCTTTGGCCCAAACAGAGGCGCAGCCAAAGGCACATGCTCTGGTCTCAGCAGCCATCAAGGAACTCGAAGAAATTTTGGCGGCAGATGGATCCTGATCGCCAGCGCATCCGTGCGGGGCGAACAGCATGAGTTTTCGCGCCTCCGCACCACACGGTCTGTCCGCACCAACGCTCGGTTTGGGTGTTCGCTATGTGCTCGGAACCACGGCAACGTGTTTTCTGATTCAGCACCTATTTTTCCCTGCCTTTTTTCAGGATCAGTTTCCCGTTGGTAAGGGCTTGCTCCTTTTTAGCTTATCGAACAACGCCGTTTCACACGGGCATGTGTGGCAATTTATCAGCTATGCTGTACTGCACGAAGGATTCCTGCATTTTGCACTCAACATGCTGGTGGTGTTTTTCTTGGGACGGGATCTAGAGGATCACTTTGGAACACGATCCTTCGTGTTACTCTATGTTCTCTGCGCGATTCTGGGTGGGGCAGGCTGGTTGGCGATGTCGGAGATTATGTACAGCGGTGGCGCGCATCGTTGCATTGGTGCCTCGGGCGCAACATTCGGAATTATTGGAGCCTTTGCGGCAGCCTTTCCACGTCGAGAACTGACACTGCTCGTTTTCTTTGTCTTGCCCGTCACATTGACGGCGCGTTTATTGGCCGCCGCCGCTGCTGCGACATCACTGGTTTTAATGTTTTTTGGTGGGAACGTCGCCCATGAGGCACACCTGGCGGGTTGCATCGCCGGGTTTGGCTTAACGTATTTATGGTTGAACCAAATTCCACAAGGACGAACTAGCAGGGCGCGTGCGCGTCGAAAGCCCCTCTTACGCGTCATGCCTTTTGAACAGGACGATATTGAGGATTGGAAAAGACCGCCTGAGCCCGAGGCGTTTACTGAGGATGAACTCAATTGCATCCTCGAAAAGATCAAAGACAGGGGCTTAAGCAGCCTCAGCAAGCGCGAGCGCGAGGTGCTTGAGCTGGCCAGCCACAAGGACTGACCCGCGGCGTTTCCTTCTGTTTCTCCGGGAGGCGCCTTGCGCTAAAGCTTTTTCTGTTGGCGTTTTTCCCGGAAAAAGAGCTGCAACATATGCAGGCTTTCATCGGCACGTACATTCGGTAGCACGTCGCAACGGTGATTCAAGCCGGGATGATCCAAGATCTGAAACACCGAATGGCCACCGCGCTTGGCGTCGGGAACCCCGAAGACCACCGTTGGAATACGGGCGTAGATGATGGCGCCTGCGCACATGACACAAGGCTCCTTCGTGACATAGAGTACGGTGTCGGTTAGGCGCCAGTCACCGAGAGCTTCGGCAGCCTGCGTGATGGCGAGCACTTCCGCGTGTGCGGTCGGGTCTTTCAGAATTTCAACCTGGTTGTGAGCCAGTCCGAGCACCGGAGATTTGGCGCGCGGCTCTTCGCGGGCGTCAATAATGGCACAGCCGGTGGGCACTTCGCCTGCATCCATGGCGCGCTGCGCTTCACGCAGTGCCATGGACATGTAGTAATCGTGTAAGTCAAGCATCGCAATTATTTCTTAAGCAAGGTTTGGGGGGGCAGGCTAACGACTTGTCAACGCAGGTGCAATGCGATATACATAAAAGTTCCGCAATACTGCTGCCAAACCGCTAATTTTGACGATTCCGAGGAAAACATGGGATACGAAGTACTTGCCCGCAAATGGCGCCCGCAAAATTTCGACGATGTTGTTGGGCAGGATCATGTCACGCAGACCCTACGCAATGCGATCACGTTAAATCGCCTTGCGCACGCGTACCTCTTCGTTGGCCCGCGTGGTATTGGAAAGACTTCGATTGCACGCATTTTCGCCAAATGCATGAACTGTCAGGAGGGGCCTACGGGCAAGCCGTGCGGAACTTGCGATGCGTGTGTCGAAATCGCTGGCGGTCGAAACCTTGATGTCATTGAGATCGATGGTGCGTCGAACAATGGCGTCGACCAAGTTCGTGAGTTGCGGGATACAGTCATGTACGCCCCCAATCGCGGGCCCTACAAGATCTACATCATCGACGAAGTCCACATGCTTTCGATTGCGGCCTTTAATGCCTTGCTCAAAACGCTCGAAGAGCCACCTGCGCACGTCAAATTTATATTCGCTACAACCGAAGCCCACAAGGTCTTGCCAACCGTCATTTCCCGATGCCAACGCTTCGATTTACGTCGGATCGCCCTTGGGGCGCTTGTCGAACGTCTGGCGTTGATTGCGGAGACGGAAAAGGTCAGCATTGAACAGGACGCGCTTGTGGCTGTTGCGCGTGGTGCCGAGGGCGGGCTTCGTGACGCGGAATCAGCGCTTGATCAGTTGATTTCTTTTTGCGGGGACTCGATTACCGAAGCGGACGTTCTGTCGGTGTTCGGGCTGATCTCCCATCGCCAGCTCGAAGATTTGGTGGACGCCATCATGGGTGGCAACATGACATCGATTCTCAGCATTATTGCCAACCTGGACGATGCGGGTCGTGATTTACATCGCTTGCTTGTTGATCTGATGGAATTCTTTCGCAACCTCTTAATTGTGCTGAGTGTCGGTGATAAGGCTGTTTTACAGGACGTTTCCGAGGAACAGACTGAGGGCGTTCGGCGACTTGCATCCAAAACACATTCAGGCCGCGTCCTGAGCGTCATTGATGTCCTGACAGATGCCGAGGACCGCATGAAGTATGCGTTGTCACGTCGATCGCTGCTGGAGACCGCGTTGATTCGATGTGGTCGCGCCGCGACCGTTGCCTCACTCGATGAAATTCTGAAATATATCACAGAGATGCGCGGGCAAGTATCGGCGGCGCCCATGGCTGGCGTGGCCTCATCTGCGCCGGCCGCGCCAGTTGCCCCTGCGGTCGCAGCGCCAGCCCCTGCGACAGCAACGCCAGCCCCTGCGACAGCAACGCCAGCACCTGCGGCAGCAACGCCCGCCCCTGCGGCAGCAGCGCCCGCCCCTGCGGCAGCAGCGACCGCACCCGCAGCACCGCCTCAGCAGCCCCGGCAGGGGAAAAGTCCTGAAGAGGAGTTGGATCTCTTGCTCCATTCATGGTCTGAGCTCATTGAACGCGTTGGACGGCGCTCGGTCATTGCCCGCGGCATGTTGCTGGACGCTCGCCCTCTGCGTGTGGATGCCAATACCGTGATCATCGCTGTCGATCCTGAGTTTGCTGACGAAAAAGAGCAACTGGAGGCCGGGCGCAATCGTAAAGCACTTGAATTTGCGTTATCGGATGTGCTCGGTCGCAAAGTCGTGCCTGCCATTGAAGTCGCCGCGGGCGATTTTGTTAGCGTCGCCAACGTCATTGCGCCTAAAGCGGCCAACATTCCGTCTGACACGGCCCCTGCGACTGACGCGCTCGCACCGGAGACGGTGGCGCCTGCTGCGCTAGCTCCGGAAACTGAAAAAAAAAACAGTGAGACCGTTGTCGACCCCGTAGCGAGTGCGTCGCCCAAAAAAGAGAAACGTCGCTGGGCGGAAGACGACGCCGTGCGGATGACGCTCGATGTATTGAACGGCACGATTTTGGATATTCGCGAATAGAGAATTGAAGGCGATGTTGTGTTGATGACACCACGTCACGCTTGATTGAACATGAACTGGAATGGATGAGGAGACGATGTCATGGCTAAGCCAAAAATGATGAACATGATGAAGCAAGTCAAACAGGTACGCAAGATGCAGAAAGTGCTTGCCTCCAAGACTGTGGAAGCGCGTAGCAAAGACGACGTTATTGTCGTGGTCGCCAAGGGCGATATGAGTATCAAGAGTGTTACCATCAAGCCAGATGCGATCGACGTGAACCGCATGGAGCGTCTCGAAAAGATGCTTGTGTCGACAATCAACAGTGCATTGGATGCGTCCAAGAAGGCTGCTGCGGGCGACATGTCCAAAATGGGCGACCTGAGTGGATTGGCCGATATGCTTGGCGGTAAATAGGACTTCTTTTCTCGTTATTATCATAGGGAACGCACTGCGATGGATGCCCAAGCTCATCTTCATGAATTGAGTCTCTCCCTCGCGCGCCTGCCGGGGGTTGGGCGACGGTCGGCTGAGCGTATGGCGTTGGCGTTGGCACGCAAGCCGGATGATGCGGACACGCTTGTACGGGCACTGAATGCCACGCGAGAACATGTGCGTGTGTGCACGCATTGTGGAAGTATGACCCCTGCGGGTGTCGATCCCTGCCGTCTGTGCACCTCACCGACGCGGGACGATACAGTCCTGTGTGTCGTCGAAGATCCTTCTGACATCATTGCGATCGAGGCCTCGGGTGGATTTATTGGGCGTTATCACTCCCTGATGGGAAAGCTTTCTCCCATGTCGGGGCAGGGGCCGAGTCAGTTACGCGCCGAGGCTTTGCTCGCGCGCTTGGTCGGGGCGGCCTTTTCGGAAATCATTCTGGCGATCAGCACTGACGTTGAAGGCGATGCCACGTGCAGCTATATTCGGGAACTGCTGGACGCGCAGGATGTGTGCGTGACGCGCCTGGCATTCGGGCTGCCAGCAGGGAGCGGTATTGCGTATTCGGACTCAATCACCCTCGACCGCGCCCTCAAGGGACGGCAGAGCGTATAGGCCGCTCGCGGCGCGTGGTTGCTGGATGTATGACAATGGCTGAAAATACAGAGGAAAACCTGCTGAGCGAACGTGTCGATGTTGTGCGTGAACGAATGGCACAGGCCTGTGCGCGTTCGGGACGCGACGTTGATACCGTTGGCTTGATCGCGGTCAGCAAGAAGTTTCCCGCCGACATTGTTCATGATGTGCATCGTTGCGGCGTCAACGTCTTTGGCGAAAGTCGTGTTCAGGAGGCCTTACAAAAAATCCCCGATTGCCCTGGAATGATTGATTGGCATTTCATCGGTAGGCTGCAAAGCAATAAGGTCCGACCCGTCGTATCAACCTTCTCCATGATTCATAGTGTCGATTCACTGGCCTTGCTTGAACGGGTTGAGGCCATCGCGTATGACGAGGGCCCACGCGTTGATGTCTGCTTGCAAGTGAACGTCGCAGGGGAGGGTAGTAAAACGGGTGTGCAGCCTGATCAAGCGGAAGCCATCGTCGAGCGCGCGCAGGCGTTCAATAACGCACGCTTGGTCGGCCTGATGACGATGCCGCCCTTCGCGCCCGACCCAGAAGACGTGCGCCCGCATTTTGCGGCGCTACGTGCGTTGCGCGATACGGTGGAACAGCGTTGCGGCGTGTCGCTTCCTGACCTCTCGATGGGGATGTCGCACGACTTCGAGGTGGCCATTGAGGAAGGGGCTACCTGGATTAGAGTTGGCTCTGCAATTTTTGGAAAACGCGTCGTCCCTCGTCATGCCGAATAGCACAAAGACGCAGCCAGCTGCCAACGCGGCGCCCGACGCGGAGCCGCTGTCCCTTGTGGGTTGCCTTGTGCGCATCGCAATAACGCTTGTTGTTCTTGCCGTCATTCTCTGGGTGACCGTCTTTTTTGGGTTGCGCACGCCTGTCTTGCAGGCTGTTGTGTGCGATAGAATTACGTCGTCCACAGGCATGGACTGTTCGTTGAGCGATGCCGCGTTGGTGTTTCCGTTGACCTTACGTATGCACGATGTCGCGTTAACAGAAAAGGGCGCTCCGGATTCGTTTCTGCAGGTGTCACAAGTGGATCTTGCGTGGGTGTCGTTACGTGGGCGCCGCACCTTGCTCGACAAGCCCATCGTGACGTTGCGCCAGACGGAGGATCAAACGTGGCACCCGCAGTGTTTGACCGTGTTGCGTGCGGTGCATAGTCATGAACGACAAGCGTTGGGTGCGGAGGTACGTGTTATTGGCACGACACATCGGATGACGGTGCGCGGCGCACAGGTCCGGTGGGTTTTTGAAAACGGGACCATTCATGATGGGCTGCGGGATCTTGACTTTCATGCTCAGCCCGTCAGAATTATGGATCGTGTCGTGCAATACAGCGAAGTGCGCTATTCGTATGCAGGTGCAACGGATGCAGGCGAGGGCGATGTTCGTGATGCCTTTGCTTGGTTGAGCACAGAGACCATTGACTATATTGAAATTCCCGTTGATAACTGATGTGCCGAGAAGGCGCAGGAGAAGACGGATCGTGAAGGAGTGCAAAAGATGACCGATATGGTGCAGGCAAAAGAGGTCATTGCACGGTTTCCGTCTTGTCGATTGTTGGTGATCGGCGATGCGATGCTGGATCGCTATGTGTCCGGGTTCGTGGAGCGCATTTCCCCCGAAGCGCCCGTGCCAGTGGTGCGCGTGGAGCATGAAGACGCGCGTCCTGGCGGTGCGGCCAACGTGGCGTTGAACATTCAGGCCATGGGCGGAAACGCCGTCATGGCCGCATTGATTGGACGCGATAGCGCAGGCGAAGACCTTTTAGGGTTGTTGAGCAGCAGCGGCATTGATGTGTCGGCTTGCGAGCAGGACAAACGCCTGACGACAACCGTTAAAACGCGTGTTCTGGCTGATCGACAGCAGGTTGTTCGTGTCGATCGCGAAGGGCAGGGCGTCGTCGAAGACGACATCCTCGCGGCTTTCTGTCAGGGGATTACCGATCGGCTCGACAGTGTTCAGGGCGCTATTTTCGAAGATTATGGTAAAGGGGTGATTACGCAGGCGTTGGTCGACGACTTGGCGGTGCGTGGGCAGGCGGCAGGGATCATGCTCGGCTACGACCCAAAGCAAAACCATCACTTAAGCTTTCCGTCGCTGACGCTCGCCACGCCAAATTACATGGAGGCCTGCGACGCTGCAACGCTTCCCATTGCGAGTTTACCAGATGATCCTCTGAAAAGTGATGCACTTGGCGCGGTTGCAAAGCGGTTGCAGTCGCGTTGGAACTGTGAACACCTCATGATCACACTGGGCCCGAGCGGGATGTATTTGGCGTCGCAAGGGCTAGGACCTATTCATATGGCGACGCAAGCTCGCGCCGTTTATGACGTGTCGGGCGCAGGGGACACGGTCATCGCTGCGACCATGCTGTCATTGGCAGCGGGGGCAGATCCAGAACTCGCTGCATACATTGCCAATCATGCTGCAGGTGTCGTGGTGGCCAAAGTTGGTACCGCGCCCTGCACGCGCGATGAACTCTTGGACAGCTTCGCTTCAGAATAGGGTCTGGCGAAAAACGCCGCTAAGCAGCCAAAATCGGCCTGCCAATGACAGAAAGGTTGACATGACGAAACCATCCGTAATTGGGGTTATTCCTGCGCGCTGGGGTTCCACTCGCTTTCCAGGGAAGAGTCTTGCGCCGATCAGCGGGCGCCCGTTAATCGCTTGGGTGGTCGAGCGCGTCAAGCAGGCACAGTCACTGTCCGATGTGATTGTTGCCACGGACGATCAGCGTATCGCCGATGTGGTGGAAGGTTTGGGTGTGCGTGCGGTGATGACTCGCCCGGATCATCCTTCCGGAACGGATCGCATTGCCGAGGCGATTCAAGGGATGGACAGCGACGCCGTGGTCAATATTCAGGGCGACGAGCCACTGATCAGTCCTGCACTTATTGACGAATTGTCTGGGGCATTGCTTGAGGATGGGCGTTGGGACATGGCAACAGCGGTTGCGCCCATTGATAGGGAAGAGGATGTCACCAGTGCATCGGTTGTGAAATGCGTGTGGGGACAGGACGGTGCAGCGCTTTATTTCTCCCGCTCGCCCATTCCGCATGTCCGCGATTCGGATACGCACCTCGATGCATGCATCCATTGGCGCCATCTGGGGATTTATGCTTACCGGCGCAAATTTTTAGAAACGCTTGTTCAGACCAAGCCTTGTATGCTTGAAGAAGCCGAAAAGCTGGAACAGTTGCGTGCGCTTCATATTGGGGGCCGAATTCGCGTTATTCAGACCGAAGAACGCGGAATTGGTGTTGATACACCCGCCGATGTGCCGTACGTTGAGTCCCTTTTGCGACAGGAATGCGAGTAAAAACATGTCAGAATCTCCGAAAATGCGAAATGTCCGATGCGGCAAGGTCACTTTCGGCCGCCGCGGGTCACTGGCCCTCATTTCTGGCCCTTGTGTTATCGAGAGCTTGGACGGTTGCATGGATATTGCGGGAAAGCTCGTACGCCTTGCACGCCAGCTCGAAATTCCGCTGGTTTTTAAGGCTTCCTATGACAAAGCGAACCGCACCGCCATTTCCTCCTACCGAGGTCCAGGGCTTGAGGCGGGGCTTGAAATCCTCTCCGCAATCAAAGCACGCTATGGCATTCCGATTTTAACCGATGTCCATAGTGTCGAGGAGGCGAGGGCGGCCGCGAAGGTCGTGGATATTCTCCAAATTCCAGCATTTTTATGCCGTCAGACGGATTTGGTCGTTGCGGCTGGCGAAACGGGGCGTATCGTCAACATTAAGAAGGGCCAGTTTCTAGCGCCTGGTGATGTTGGAAATATCATCGCCAAAGTCGAAAGCACCGGAAATCGACGCATATTGCTGACCGAACGTGGCGCCTCTTTCGGCTACAACAATTTGGTCGCCGATATGCGCAGCTTGCTTATCCTAAAGGAATATGGCTATCCTGTGATTTTTGACGCAACACACAGTGTGCAGCGTCCGGGGGGAGCCGGAACAAGCACAACCGGCGACGGTCAGTGGGCGCCTGCTCTGGCACGTGCCGCTGTCGCGACGGGTTGTAATGGGATTTTCGTGGAAACGCACGTGGATCCAAGTCAAGCGAAGTCGGATGCCCAGAATGCGGTACCCTTCAGTGCGATGCGGAACATGTGGAAGCAATTAGTGGGAATACATGACATTGTATCGTAGCCTTTTAGCGCTGGTGATGTGTTGCGCCATCGCTGGCGCGCAGGATTTTGAAGTCGAAGACCTGCGTGTGCCTCTCGAGCATTTTCCTGACGGCACCGTGAAGACGGAAGTCACTGCTAAGCGTGCCAAAGTCAGCGATACTGGCGCGTTGATTGCGTCGGGCCTCAAAGTGGAGTTTCGCAACCCAGATGGCAGCGTGCATACGACCTTGAAGTCGAAGGTCTGCGTTTTCGATCGGGTCAATAAGCGGGCCGATTCGGACGATGATGTGGAACTGATCAAAGACGGAATTAAAATAACAGGAACGGGATTCGTATGGACGTCTGATGACGAGCGAATCAAAATCAAAAACAACGTAGAAGTGACCTTAGAGAAAAAGAATCTCGGGTTCGACTTCTCCATACTTCGGTGAATAATATGCGACATTTTCTAACAATCGGCTGTCTTGTTTTAACCGTGGGCGTGTGCGGAGCGGCGCCTGAAAAGGCGCAGGACGTCACCCTTAAAAAGACCATCATTAAGTCGAATGAACTCACTTTTGATTACAAAAAGTCCACAGCCATTTTTGTAGGCGACGTTTTCGTGCAGGATCCAGGCATTAAGATGACGTCCGACAAAATGAACGTGCTTTTTGACAGCACCAATGAGGTCAAGTCGGTGACGGCTTCTGGCAACGTACGTTTGTGGCATGACGATATTACAGCAACCTGTAAACGTGCCATTTATCAGGCCCAAAAGGGCGAAGTTATTCTGTTGGGAAACGCCCGCTTGAAGCGTGGGGATGACCTCCTCAAGGGCGATGAAATCACCTTTTGGCTGGATAAAGAAATAATAAAATGTAAACCCGGCTATCTAGAGATCATGTCTAATTCCGAAGCCCCAAAATTGCGCTAGCCAGTTGGGCGTATTTAACCTATTCTTGAAGCGATGAGGCGTACAGGTTAAGCAAGCCTTTTAGGTACGAAAGTTCAATTGCAAGCGACACTGAATAGACAAGAGGTTTCCGGTGAGCGGCTCAGTCTGGATGGACTGAAGCAGCCTGAGCCATTACTCACGGTCAGTGGGCTCGGAAAGAGTTATGGTGGACGCGAGGTCGTTCGAGGCGTCGATCTCAATGTGCGCCCTGGTGAAATCGTCGGCCTTCTCGGGCCCAACGGTGCAGGTAAAACAACGTCCTTTTATATGGTTGTGGGCTTGGT
>JAPKCZ010000031.1 GCA_028822745.1 Kiritimatiellia bacterium
TTCGTCGGTTCGGTGGATTCGTCGCGCACCATTTTTCGATCAACGGCAGCATGCAGCTCTACGAAGGGCAGGCGGGCAACACCTTCTCTAGTTACTACGATTGGGTTGTCGACGTGCGCCACTACCATGACGACGGCACGGTCTCCGTGCGTCAAATTCCGCCTTATCAGTTGAAGTCGATTCGCGCGGGGGAAGAGCGCCGCTTTGTCGATGACACATTGCCTTTCGATCTGACCGTTGGTGGCTACGCCAAAAACTGCATCCCCAAGCCGGCGCAGGGCGGTGGATTCTTTGTTTCCGTCGATGGGTTCTATCTGCAGACGCTTCCCAAAGAAGGCGAAGCCGAAATGAACGTGCCTGGAGCGTATGTCACACTGACCGAAAAGAGCGGTGGAGGGTCGCACGAAACCATTGTGTGGGGTCTGGAGCGTCGGCCGTTTGTCACCAAGATTAATGGTGAGACGTGGAGCGTGGGCATGGCGCGTCAAACGTGGCCGCTACCATTTTCGATCCATCTGGATGACTTTACGGTGGAAATGCACCCCAACACGGGTATCGCCAAGGTCTTTCTCAGTGACGTGACCAAAATCGAAGGACGCTCACACGAGAAGATCAAGATCACCATGAACGAGCCCTTCCGTTACAAAGGCTATACGCTCTTTCAATCCAGCTGGGGGCCGAGTAATGCGGCGCCGGGCACGCCACTGTATTCTGGCTTTTCGGTGGTGAAGAATCCCGCGGATCATTGGCCGCTGTATTCGTGTATCATCGTTGGCCTTGGCATGCTGATTCACTTCTTCCAGCGCCTCGTGTTGCATATTCGCGGACGGGAGACGTCATGATGCGGACGAACTGGCTCAAACGAGGCGCGGCTGTTTTCTGTGTCGCGCTCAGCATGGGTGCCCTAACCCTGAATGCCGCCGAGTCCAACGCGACGACAAACGCCCGTTTCGAGCGTCTGCCGCCGGAATTGGTCGAAGCCTTTCGCGGAATCCCCATGCAGGACGGCGGCCGCGTCAAACCGTTCGATACGGTCGCGCGTTTCAAGCTGTTGCGCATTCACGGCAAGCGCACCATACGCCTTGGCGAGGGACGCCGTGGCGAGAAAGTCAGCGCGTCGGAGTGGATGATCCAATCCATGCTCTACCCTGAGCGCGTGCAGGATCTGCCGTTATTCGTTGTCGACAACGACGAGGTCGTGGTGGCCATTGGTGTGGAAGCACACGCCAAAAAACGTAGCCGCTTCAGCTACAACGAAATTGTTGCCGCGCGGGCCAAGCTCTACGAACTGTCACAGGAATATCGCGCCATTGACGCCAAGCTGCGCGCCCCCGACCAAAACGGAATCGTCAACCTGTCGCAGAACATTAGCGATTTCGAGTTCTTGATGCACACACTCGATTTCGCCCGCAATACGTTCGCGCTCTCACCGGAAACGCTGCCAGGCGTGGTGGATGTCGAAACCGATGTCAGTGTCGCCGACTTTCTGAAGGCCCTGCCCAAAGTGCGCGTCAGTTTGTTCAAGCAGAACCCGAGCGGTAACCACGAGGACAGCCCCGCGATTCAGGAAGTCACCGAAATTGTCACGCGTCTGACGTTTTATGCCAACGCCGGTGCCGCCCTCTTTACGGCACCCCCCGAGGATCCCGAACAAACGGAATGGCTTTCCCCGGGCGCGCTGATCGATGCGTCCATGCACGCCGAAGCGATGTCGCCGCAGGCTTACGAGCACTTGAAAGCGCTCGAGGCCCTCGTTGCGGCCGGCGACGATGAAACAGCGTTAATAACGGCTGCCACGACCTTGCGAACGTTGGTTCGCGGGCAAGCCGATGCGCGCGGCGAGTTGAAGCATCTTGATCTTGAAACGAAATTTTATGACGGAAACTATTTTTTCCAAAGTCTGCTCTGGTACATGATTGCCTTCCTTGTCGTGGCGTTCTCCTGGATGGGCAAAACCAACAAGGACGCGTCGCGTCGGGCGCGCCTGGTCAGCCTGGGACTGAAGTTGGCCCCCTTGGCCATCGCCACAATCAGTCTTATCGTCGGGATTACATTGCGCTGCATCATTCGTGGTCGTCCGCCGGTCACCAATCTCTATGAAACAGTCTTGTTCATTACGGTCGTCGTCGTCCTTGTCGCCCTACTGGTTGAATGGATTGTTAAAGACCGTATCGCTCTGGCGATGGCGCCTGTTCTCGGCGCGATGGGCATGTTCCTTGCCAATAAGTATGAGATGAAGGAAGCCGTCGACACGATGCCAAGTCTGGTGGCGGTGTTGGATACGAACTTCTGGTTGTCGACGCATGTGACCTGCGTGACGATCGGCTATGCGGCCGGCTTATTGGCCGGTGCCCTTGGGCATGTCTATGTCCTTGGAAAACTACTGGGCATCAAAAAACGCGATCCGGAGGTCTATGAGTCGATCAGTCGCATGACCTATGGCGTGGTGTGTTTTGGACTCTTGTTTGCCTATGTTGGCACCATGTTGGGCGGCGTATGGGCGAATTACAGCTGGGGTCGTTTCTGGGGCTGGGATCCAAAAGAAAACGGTGCTTTGATGATTGTGCTTTGGATGCTGGTCATTCTGCACGCTCGTATGGGCGGCTACATTCGCGAATTTGGTCTCGCCATCTGTTCGATCGTCTGTGCCGCGATCGTCGCGTTCTCCTGGTGGGGCGTCAACCTGCTTGGTGTCGGGTTGCACAGCTACGGGTTCACCAGTGGTATCGCACAGACCCTGATCACGTACTGGAGCATTGAAGCTGTCGTGATTCTGGTCGGTTTCGCCTGGTACCTGAAGCACAAATCCGACTAGGTGAACCATGAAGACACTGCCGATCAATGTCGTGATCGAAGGATTGCCGGTGCTCGTGGTCGGCGGCGAATTCGAAGCCCACGAAAAAGTTGAAAAGTTGCTACGTTATGGCGCCGACATTACCGTCCTTGCGCCCGCGCTCAACGACGAACTGACATCGCTGGCCGAGGCCGGACACATTCGCCATCTGGCGGAGACCTACACGCCCGCGCATCTGAAAGGCTATCGCCTCGTGTACGTGGGCGATCTTTGTAAAGACAAGCGTGAGCAAATCCGGGAGGATACGCGTGAGCTCGGTGTGCTGTTTAATGCGGTCGATATGCCAGGTCTGTGTGACTTCATCATGCCGGCCTCGATTCAGGGCAAAAACTTTGCGCTTTCTATCTGCACAGGCGGTAAGGCTGCCGGGCTGTCGCGCCAGCTGCGTGAGCAACTCGAATCAGCCATTCATCAGGAAGATGAAATCCTCGAGGTCCTTGATCAAATTCGCACCATTTTTAAGCGCAAGTACGACACCTTCGGACAGCGACGTGATCGGCTTTGGGCGATCCTTGAAGAACTCGAAGCGATAGAGAAGGCGAACGACGCCACCGTCAAACCGTGACCTCTGCACCTGCGGGACGATGAAATCATCATGAGCACCAACTATACAACGTTGACCGGGCAGCGCCGACTCAAGGTCGAATCCATTCGTGACTTGACCGATTCCACCTATGTGGTGCGACTCGAAAAAGGAGATTTTCCCTTCACGGCGGGACAGTGTGTCTTGCTCGGTCTTGCGGGTTCCGCGCAGCATCGCGAGTATTCCGTCTATAGTCCTGTGGGCGCGCCCTATCTTGAAGTGCTGGTTAAGGCGGTTGAAAACGGCGACGTGTCGAATAGATTGAAAACGTGCTCTGCTGGCACGGCGCTTGAAGTCGAAGGGCCCGTCGGATTCTTCACGCTCGACGATGCTGATGTGGCCGGCGCGCCCGTCGTGTTTATCGCCAGCGGGACGGGAATATCTCCTTTCCATTGTATGATTGGGTCACATCCCGACCTGAACTATACACTGGTACACGGCGTACGTACGCCTGCTGAAGCCTATGATCGTGAATGTTTTGCTCCGGAACGCTATACCGTGTGTACGTCACGCGATGCCGGGGGTGATTACAGTGGCCGGGTGAGCGCCTACCTTGAACAGGCGCCCATCGCGACAGATGCCCGCTATTACCTCTGTGGCAACGCTGCCATGATTGATGATGTGTACGATATCCTTGCCCGAAAGGGAGTGGATGCGGATAATATCCGCGCTGAAGTCTATTTCTGATAACCAAGGATCCGCCTGCCGATGTGTCGGTAGGCATAGAATCACCACAGGACCCCAAAAGGACCGATGAAATACCATCTCATAACGCTCGGCTGTCAGATGAACAAGTCGGACAGTGAACGTGTACGCACCGTGCTCGATGACATGGGTTTTCTGTGGACCGATGACGAAAAGGACGCGGATGTACTTGGCATTCTGGCCTGTTCCGTCCGCCAGAAAGCAATCGACCGTGTCTATTCGCGCATCCACCGTTGGAATCAGTGGAAGGATGATCACAATCTGCTGACCTTTGTCACGGGCTGCGTGCTTCCTGAAGATCGCATCAAATTTCTCAAGCTCTTCGATTTCGTGTTTACGATGAACGAGCTTCCGAATTTTCCGGATATGGTTAAACAATATGGCGTCGTGTCGCCGCATGCCATTGGCACGGGCGACGTCGACGATACACCCAAAGGTGCGGTCGCCACGGAGCCTCCGGCAGCGCTGGCATCTGGCTCGACGGTGATTTCACTCGATGCGCTCGTCAAAAAACCCGACACCGTCGAGCGCGAGGTGATGGCCGATCTGTGGAAGGTCGACGCGACACCGGATTCCGATTTCGCGGCCTTTGTCCCTATTCAAAACGGGTGCGACAAGTTTTGCACCTTCTGTGCGGTTCCTTATACACGTGGACGCGAGGTGTCTCGGAAATCGGAACAGATTCTGGCCGAGGTCGAGCGTCTGATTAAACGCGGTTACCGCTCCATCACCTTGTTGGGTCAGAACGTGAATTCTTACGGGCTGGATCGGCCGGACACCGAAATGAGCTTCGCCCAATTGCTGTCCAACATTGGCCAGATGGCCCGCCTTGCAGAGAAACCCTTCTGGGTGTACTACACGTCGCCACACCCACGTGACATGACACGTGACGTGATCGAGGCGATGGCGGAATATCCCTGCATCGGGCGTCAAGTGCATCTGCCGCTGCAGTCGGGGGACGATCGTGTGTTGTTACGAATGAATCGGCAGCACTCGATGAAGGCGTATCGCCAAAGCGTCGAAATCATTCGCGACCTGATCCCCGACGCGACACTGTTCACTGATATCATCGTGGGGTTCACAGGCGAGACCGAGGCGCAGTTCGCGAATACCCTCAAAGCAATCGACGAGTTTCGCTTTAATATGATTTTTGTCGCCAAATATTCACCGCGCCCCGGCGCCGCCAGTTCGCGCTGGAAAGATGATGTGCCGCACGACATCAAGAGCGAGCGCCTGCAGCGCGTCAATGATCTGGCGATTAAGTATTCCACGGAGTGGAACCAAAGAATGGTTGGACAGGTCTATCCCGTGCTGATCACCGGCGTTGACCGCAAGAAGGAGAACATGGCGGGTTTGACCGAGGGCAGGGTCAACGTGCGCATCCCGGGTGTTCATCGCGACTTGATTGGCACATGCGTGGACGTCAAGGTGGCCGAAGCGGTGTCCTTCTGCGTGATGGGTGAGCGTGTCGGCGTTCCGGTGACGGCGTGAAGCGCAGCGTTGCGTTTAAGACGCTGGGGTGTCGGCTCAATCAATACGAGACCGACGCACTGGCCTCGGAGTTCAATGGCGGCGGCTACGACGTCGTCGACTTTAACGCACCTGCCGATGTGTATGTCATTAATACCTGCACGGTGACCAGTCAGAGCGACCAGAAGTCTCGTCAGGCGATCAATAAGGCTGCACGCGGAGGCAAAAACCCAGTCGTCGTTGTGACGGGCTGCATGGCGAAGCAACATCGGGAATCGTTGGAAGCGCAGGACCTCATTACTTACGTCGTCGAGAATGAGCACAAAACCAGCATCTTTCCACTCGTTGAGGCGCACTATCGCAAAGAGATTCTGCACCCGGTCCATCAGACGACCGATCTGTTCGGTTATCGATCGGTAGACACATCGAGCCGTACGCGTAGCTTTATCAAAATTCAGGATGGCTGCGACAACCTGTGTACCTTTTGCATCATTCCCTTTGTGCGTGGACTGGCGGTCAGTCGCCCCGTTCAGGACATCGTCGACAACGCCGTCGACGTGTTGAAGGCCGGGTACAAAGAACTTGTGATAACGGGCGTCAATATTGGGCGCTATGATAGTGAAGGGGTGGGCTTGGATGGCTTGCTCTCACGGATTGTGGCGCTGCCGGGTGATTTTCGTGTTCGCATTTCGTCGATCGAACCGGACGGGTTCACGGACGCCTTTTTCGAGATGTTGGAACATCCAAAAGTTATGCCGCACCTGCATCTCTGCCTGCAAAGTGGTTCTGAGCGTGTGTTGCGCCGCATGCGCCGTATGTATACGGCGGAGCAGTTCATGCGTATGGTTGAGCGAATTCGCGGGCGCTTACCGGATTTCAATTTCTCAACCGACATGATGGTTGGTTTTCCGGGTGAGACCGAGCAGGATTTCGAAGACAGCCTGGCGGTTTGCCGTCAGGCGGCGTTCAGCCACATTCATACCTTTAAATATTCAATTCGTTCGGGCACGCGCGCCGAGCGTATGGACGACCAGGTTCCCGAGCCGGTCAAAAAGGAGCGCAGCGCCGCTGTTCGAGCGCTCGCCGAGTCGATGAAGCTCCGTTATCTGGAGCGTTGGGCTGGTCGCGATGAATCGATGCTGGTCGAGCGTATTCGCGATGGTCGCGCCTCGGGGTATGGTCGACACTTTATTCCACTTGAGACCGATGCGCTGGGGTTGGCGTATAATCAGGTCGTGCCCGTGCGCATCGAGCCATTGGCCACAGACGGTGCGGCCGTTTTGCATGCAAAAGTGCGTAATTCGACTATGGCGATTACCTGAGTCGGGTATTTTTAGCCTTTCCAAGTGGTACGCGAAAAGGCATCTTATTCGGCTCGTGTATTCGTCGATTCGGCCACGTGATGTGGAACGCCTTGCCGGCGACGTGAAGAGGGCGTTTACTCATCAGCTTATGAAAACAAAACTTCTAGACAATCTATGTGATCTCATTGGGCAGACACCCTTGCTCAAAATGGATCGATTCGGCGCCGGGGCTCCTGGGAATATTGTGGGCAAACTGGAAGCGTACAATCCGGGATTGTGTGTCAAAGACCGTATCGGTCTGTCCATGATCGAGCAGGCCGAAGCGGACGGACAGCTCAAGCCGGGTGGCACGATCGTTGAGCCCACCTCTGGCAATACCGGCATCGGACTGGCGCTGGTGGCCGCGGTGCGTGGATACCACTGCATTTTGACGATGCCGTCGTCGATGAGTGTTGAGCGTCGCAAGATTTTGCATGGCATGGGCGCCGAGCTTGTGTTGACCGATGGCAAAGAGGGCATGCCGGGCGCGATTGAAGCGGCGCAGGAAATTGCGGGCGAGATCAAAGGCGCCTATATGCCACAACAATTTGAAAATCCGGCCAATCCGGCGGTGCATTACCGTACGACGGGTCCCGAAATCTGGGAAACGCTCGAAGGTAAGGTTGATGTTTTTGTCTCGGGTGTTGGAACGGGCGGCACGATTTCTGGAGCAGGGGCCTATCTTAAAGAGAAAAACCCCAAGATTCAGATCATCGCTGTTGAGCCGGAGGAATCCGCCATTCTTTCAGGTGGCGTCATGGGCCCGCACATGATTCAGGGCATTGGCGCTGGGTTTGTGCCTGGCGTGTATCGTGGCGACATCGTTGATGGTGTTGAGCAGGTAAACAGTTTCGACGCGATTGAAACAGCGCAGCACATCGCCAAAACCGAAGGCTTGTTGTGCGGGATTTCATCCGGTGCTGCCGCTTGCGCGGCACGTCGCATCGCCGAGCGCCCGGGCAACGCCGACAAAACCATCGTCACCGTGATGCCGGACACCGGCGAACGCTACATTTCAACATTGTTGTTTTATCAGGACTAAGCCGCCGCCGCGTCATTGCAACGCGTTTCGAGGAGCATCATGCAGAGACTGTTGACTTTTAAACACAGGCACGAAGAAGAAGAGATCAAGGAATCCGGTCTGCATCTCGACTTCGACGAAATGGCCAAGAAGGGCTCGATGTCCAAAGAAGAAGCCTCCATTGCAAAATGGTTTGGCATCTATGGATCACGTCACCCAGGCACCCACATGGCGCGTGTTGTCATTCCTGGCGGTGTGCTGACATCCACACAGGCCCGAATTCTTGCCAAAGTCTCCGAAATGTATGCGCAGGGAAAAATCTCGGTGACCACGCGCCAGTCGCTACAGCTTCACTGGCTTAAAACGCCGTCATTGCCGGACATGATGCGCGGTCTTGCCGAAGAAGGACTGACCACGTTCCACGGTTGCGGTGATGTGAACCGCAATGTCGCCGCCTGCCCGCTGGCCGAAACATGCGAACACCGACGCATTGACGTGCGTCCGCACGCCAAGGAGATTTCTGATTTCATGGCGGCATCTCGCGATCTGGATAATCTGCCGCGCAAATTCAAAATCACGCTTTCCGGTTGTGGTGCAGGTTGCGCACAGCCCTATATCAACTGTGTTGGTATCGTCGCCGTGCAGCGTGAAGGCGCCAATGGCCCTGAAACGGGGTTCAAAGTGATTATTGGCGGCGGTATGGGTTGGAAGGCCTTTATCGGTGAAGAAGTTTTCTCTTTTGTGCCCGCGGATCTCATCAAGTATGTGAGTCGCGCTTCGGCCGTCGTGTTTCGTGATCACGGTGATCGCCGCGATCGCAACAAATCACGAATGAAATACGTCGTGCACCGCAACGGCATTGAACAGTGTCGTAAATGGATCCTCGAGGTCCTTGAAAAAGAAGGCGTCGATACCGCGGGAATCGATTCAGAGCCTTTTGTTGAAACGGGCAGCGCCTATCCCGAGCGCCCGCTCACCGCGGATGATCCCACGGGTACGGACGACCGCGTGACGGTTCGTGCGATCATCCCCAAGGGTGAATTGAATAATTTGCAAATGAAGCGCTTCGCAGAACTTTCCGAAATTTTCGGCGACAAGCGCGTGTACACAACCAACCGCCAGAACATTGAAATTCATGGCGTGCTGCCGGCGCTGGTTGAACAGTGCAAAGCGGAAGTCAAGGCCTTGGGATACGCGACAGGGGGATCCTTCTCGCTGCAAGATATCGTGCCGTGCGTGGGCACAACCTACTGCCCGCTGGCCGTATCGCGTACGCGCGACATGTACGACGTCCTGATGGAGCTTGTCCGCAAGGAAAAGTACGCCGACATTCAGGAGAAAGCCATTATCAACATCACGGGCTGCCCAAACTCTTGTTCCCCCTTCCGAATCGCTGACATCGGGTTGCGCGGTATGCGAATCCGAGAAGCTCAAGGCTCCGTAGAAGGTTATGAAATCATACTGGGCGGAACACATGACCAATTCGGAGAAAAACTCGGCGAATTTAAGTCCGACGATTGCCCCAAGGTCATCGAGTCCGTGTTGGATCAGTTTTTAGAAATCCGCGAAGGCGACGAAACACTCGCTGCATGCGTTAGAAGGACAGGATTCGGATCATGAGCAATCCCTTTGAAGATGTTGTCAACGCGCTGAAGCTCGATTACGAACAGGCGCCGCGCCCCAAAGAATTTTCTATATTCACCGGCGTTTCCGCGGAACAGAAAGATATAGAAACACTTTATAAGGACATTCCGTGTCAGGCTGCCTGTCCGGCGAAGACCAACGTGCCGGCCTACATTCAAGCCATCGCCGAAGGGGATCCGGAGCAAGCCTATCGCATCAATCTGGAAGACAATGTTTTCCCGGGTGCTCTGGGCCGCATTTGTACGCGTCCCTGCGAAGATCAGTGCCGTCACAAATGGACAAACGTGAATGGTCCCGTGCACATTTGCCATTTGAAGCGCGCGTCGGGTGATCATAGTACAGAAGCGCCCACACCGTTACCTGCCTGGTTTGATGCCTCGGGTAAGCGCATCGCCGTTGTCGGGGGCGGACCTGCTGGATTGACGGCCGCACGTGAATTAAAGCGCTATGGACATGATGTTGTTGTCTTCGAGCGGGAAACGTATCTCGGCGGTATGATGACCATGGGCATTCCCAAGTTCCGCTTGCCGCGCGACGTTGTCGACCAAGAGACCAAGGTCATTGTCGATAGCGGAATCACCGTTGAGTACGGCGTCGATGTCGATGCTGAAAAAATGGCTGAGTTGGCCGACACCTTTGATGCCGTGCTTGTGGCCACGGGTGCCATGCACCCCTCTGACTTGAGTCTGCCGGGCTTGGATGGCGAGTCCGAAGTCGCAGGGCTCGAATTCATGCGACGCTATAACTTCGGTGAAATTGGTGACATGAAGGGCCAGAGCATCGTGATTGTCGGGGGCGGATTCACAGCCGTCGACTGCGCACGCTCATGTGCCCGCGCCGCACGCCGCTTGGTCGGCGCCGAAGGTAATGTATCGATCATGTATCGCCGTACCGAAGGCCAGATGTCCGCCAACATGGATGAGATCGAGGCGATGCGCGACGAAAATATCGTCATCGACACCCTCGTGTCGCCCGTCTCGGTCCGCGTTGAAGACGGCAAGCTCAAGGGCGTGACGTTCCGCCGCAATATGCTGGGGGATGTGCAACCGGGACACAGCAAGCCGCCCATCACGCCGATCGAGAACAGTGATTTCGAGGTCAGCGCCAATCTGATGATCGTGGCGATTGGCCAAGTGCGTCAGTTCGAAATTCTGCCTGAAAACCTGCGTGCCACCGAAGGGCACAACACGACCTTGGAAAACGTGTTTGTTGCCGGTGATTTCAAAGATGGTGGCGAAGATGTCATTACGGCTGTAAACGATGCCAAAAAAGCCGCCGATCTGATCGACTTGTATTTGACGGGCACGCAGCGCCGCAAGACACACGTCGCGATCGACCTGGTCAGCACGAATGGTGAAACTGGCCGCCTGCGCGACCATGATATTCAACAGGGCGCGCACATGCCGCATTTGCCGATCACTGAACGCGACGGCCTCGCCGAAGTCGAACAAGGGTTCAACGAAGCCGTGACCGGTGTTCACGCCACCCGCTGCTACCTTTGCCACTACAAATTCGAAATCAATCAGGACAAGTGCATCCATTGTGATTGGTGCATTAAGGTTGCGCCGCGCAAAGACTGCATCAAAAAGATCTCGCGTCTGTTTAAAGATGAGCACGACAACGTCAAAACAGAGCTCGAAACGTCGCGCAGCCACGAGGCGACCTACATCTGGATTGATTCCGATGAGTGTATTCGATGTGGCGCGTGCATGCGACGCTGCCCGACAGAGGCGATTACCTTGCGCAAGATCAGCCTCAACACGACGACCATTTCGGAATTCGACTTGCTCAAGAAAAGCAACGTCGTTGAAGAACCCGCCGTCGTCGATCTGGGTTAGGTCCCTATTTTTCGCGTGTGGTTTTTCTTGTGTGGCGTGCGGGGACTCCATAAAGATTGCCCTGCAACGCGAACGGAATA
>JAPKCZ010000534.1 GCA_028822745.1 Kiritimatiellia bacterium
CTAAGCCTGATCGACGCACCGCACCGCACTACCCAAAGCAGAGACAATAATGCCCGTTGCATATGGGAACGCTTACAGGATAAATTTAACAATTTTCGACAAATAAATTTTTCTTGTTCTTTGTACGTTTGCGATGCTGGGCGATTGTGGGGAAGTGTGAAAAGCCAAGTAAATAGGTCGTATAGGAGCGCATCCCATAATCGGTAGCGACAACGGCGGTCCAACCCCGCGCCCCAGAACACAAACGCATAAACCAAATAAATCGGCCGTTTAAATTCAAGCAGCAAATCTTCCAATAACGAAAAAGCAAACCCAAAACAGAAACCCGCCAGAACCCGAGAGCCAAACAACCCATAACCACCCCGCGACAGCCACCCAAAGAGACCACCGTGAATTCCGCCGACCTGTTGCGCGCCTTTGCCTCCCCGTCCCTGACGCAAGCCAATCGCGCCTTCCGCCTGCACTGGGGCTCAGCCCAGTCGAGCCTTGAGCGAGTGCTGATCGCGCATCGCATCGACATCAGCGAGGGCCTGTGCTCAGGCATTGTGGGTCACGTGACGTGTCTGTCGACGCGCGCGGACTTGCCGCTCAATGCGTTCATCGGCTTGCCGGCATCGGTGCAGATGGTCACCGACCGTGGCGCCTTGCACCCGATCTGCGCGATCGTCACCGACGCGCGCGACTCGATCACGCCGTGGTCGGCCTCGCGTCAACTCGCGCCGGGCAACGTGCAGCGCGCGAGCTGGGACTACAAGAGCGCGACGGTGGCGCAGGCGTCGGAGACGAGCAGCGTCGATCAGGGCGAAACCGGCAACGACCTCGCGCAAGTGCTGCGCGATGCGGTCATCGACGTGCCACACGCGGGCGATTCGTGGTCGGACTATGAGCGCGTCAGCACGGCGATGCAACAGTGGGTTTCCTCATTCCTTTTCATGACACCCGCACCAGCAATATTCGTTTGAGCTGACACGTTATGCATGCCGTACGGCGTGCCAATTATTCGGATCTGCCCGCGAGGCTCCATGAATTTGACATTAATTAAGCGGCAACAGTTACGAGTCTTCGCGTTGTTGCCTCTCATATTCCTTTCTTTCGCTGCTTGCTCTATGGATGACCTACCCCGCAACATGTCCCTGAAGGCCTTCGATCCGCATCGCGCCGATTTCGTGTGCAAGCACGAGGCAGATGCTGTTCCACCGGTCGATCCAGAGGCTGAGAAATGGTTTGAAGAAGGCCTGTCTTTAACCAGCCCACTGTTGTGGCCGGATAAACGCGACTACAAGAAGGCTGTCGAACTTTGGACGAAGGCAGCAGATCGCAAGCACTGGAAGGCCATGATCAATTTGGCCAACGCATATGCCGAAGGTGAGGGAGTTGACCGCGACACTGAGCATGCGGTTCAGATTGTCGAAGCAGCTATGAAGTTAGGAATCCCGGCCGCCTTTGATTTGATGGGCACATATCATATGAACGGCGTGAGTGTGAAACAGGACGCGAGCCGTGCTTATGCTTTCTGGGAGTTGGCTGCTGACAAAGGCAGTTCGAGTGCGCAAGCATATATCGGTTCAAAGCTGGTAGGAACGTACGACGATCCTAAGGCCGGGTTCTGGGGGAACCGAAAAATAGCACTGAAGATGCTGGAATGCGGTGTTGCGCAAGGCAACGGTGACGCCGCGTACGCCCTCGGCGTTACCCTAAAAGGGACGCGCCGCGAATTGGACGAGGACAATGAGCGAGCAGTCAGAGTCCTTCAGGAGGGCGTCAAATTCGGTAACGCCGACAGCGCAAATTACCTGTTTTCCGTCTTTAACAACGGCGACGTCATGGTTAATCACGTGGTCGACCACGCACGAGCGGAGAGATATAACGTGCTGGGCGACGTCCTTGAGCGCAACCCTGATCTCAGGTTTCCCAACCTCGATAAAGTGCTTCCTCTGCCGCCAGCGCCACTTCCTAAATGGGATGGAAATAAACAGACGCTAATTGATGCGGCTAAGGCAGTTGTGCCGAAGGTATCAGCGCTGACTGAGCCAGCATCCCACTCTATCGCCCAACTGAGTGGCCGAGCTCATATTCCAGAGGGCTTCACTCTCCCCGCCAAGCCGTTGATCGCAATCCCCGCTCAATATGAAACAACGGCCGCACCTGTGACCGGCTATTGGCTGGCGCAACTGACTCTCCCTCGCAGCGAACGCCACACTCAATGGAATACCCAACAGGTTGCTTTGCATTATGAAAAAGACGAGCTTTTCGATCGCACTCGCCCTGGAGCAGTTTCACTGGCACTTCGCTCAAGCAGGCTGTGTGGACGAATTGCTAGTTCACCAACTGCACGTTCAGCACTTGCGATTTCTCAAACATAGCGATTACTGATTGCACTTTCGACCACTGCACGTTGGAAGAAGCGCAGTTTAAGGACAGTACGCTGGGGAAGGTCCGATTCAACCAGTGCAGTTGGAACGGCAT
>JAPKCZ010000032.1 GCA_028822745.1 Kiritimatiellia bacterium
AACGACAAGGTATCGACTTCAGGCTTTGAACGGCTTACAGATGTAGCCCTTAAGCACATCTATGTTCACGTGCCTTTCTGCAGCTCGAAATGTACCTTCTGTGCACTTTACTCCGTTGTTCACCATGCAGATCCAGCCAAAGCCTATCTACAGGCGTTGACGCAAGAAGTTCAGATGGCAACGGACACCTTTGCTTTGGCCGGAGCAGATACAATCTACTTCGGCGGTGGTACGCCCACACAACTCGCCGACGAACTTTACCTGGAGCTTCTTGACCTTATCGCGAACGCAGCGCAACCGGAAGCAACAACAGAGTGGACTTCGGAGTGTGCGCCCGACACCCTGAGCAGCGCCAAGCTGAAAGGCATGAAAGCCCACGGCGTCAGCCGCCTCAGTTTTGGCGTACAGAGTTTTGACGACAAAACGTTAAAGGCGATCAACCGCCGCCACACCTGCGCCGATGTACACGACACGTTCGCACTCGCACGCGAACACGGCATGGATCGGCTTGGTCTGGATTTGATCGCTTGTCTCCCGGATGTATCGGCGGCGCGTTGGCAAAACGATCTCGATGAAGCCATGCTGCTCGACCCAGAACATGTATCCGTCTACGGCCTCACCCCTGAACCCGGCACGGTGATGACGCGGCAGATTGAACGCGGTAGCGTTTCGCTATGGGACGAAGACACCTATATTGCGCGACAAGATGCGGCCGAATCCTTTTTGGAGGCGCGCAATTTCACGCGCTACGAAATTTCAAACTACGCAAAGTTCGGACGCCGTTGCCGCCACAACATGGCCTACTGGCAGGGCAAGGACTACATAGGGTTTGGGCCTGGGGCCGCGTCCCGCGTTGGCCTTCAACGCTGGACCAACACCGCAGACGTGCGTCTCTACACGGAGGCGTTGCTAAACGGACAGGCGCCACCACGCGAGCTGGAATCGCTTTCGCCGGAAGCCGATCTTTCTGAACGCCACATGTTTACAATACGCACAGAAGATGGGCTACGTTTCCCCTCGAGTGACGGTCCATTTGCTTCACTGTACGCCAATTGGATGGCCTCTCTTGAGCATCTGGAAAAGCAGGGCTTGGTGGCGCGAAATACAACGCATTGGCACTTAACATATGAGGGGCGCTGGATGGCCGACTCCGTCTCACGCGCCTTGGTTGCCTGATTCAGTAACACGCGCCGCCCTAATACCATTGCTCAGCGTATTTTTGTACGTAATAATGCACACACGCGCTGCGTCGTCTCGCCGCGCTGTAAATGGACGCTCTAGACATGTTTTTGACCATAACACTTAACCCAGCAACCGATTGCTCACTGAGAGTGCATCAACGGATATCGCCAGGTGGTGTTCATGACATCAAAAGCGAGCGCCGTTTTCCGGGCGGCAAAGGCATCAATGTTGCACGTGTATTGGCAGGAAATGGCGCCGCCGTCAAAGCTGGAGGCTTACTCGGGCACGATGACGCCGAGGCCTATGTATCCTTCTTGAAGGACGAAGGCGTATCCGCGGACTTTTTCGAAGTCGCACATCCCGTGCGCCGCAATCTCATGTTCGTGGATGATGAGGGGCAGGAAATGAAGTTCAATCGCCCTGGTTTCGTGGAAATGGACTATGACGCCGACGCGCTGCACCGTTACTTGTGGCCTCTAATTGACCAAGCTGAGTGCATTTGTTTATGCGGAAGCCTTCCTTCACGTTTTCCTGCGTCAGCCTATGTCCCCATTATCGCGCATTGTAAATCCAAGAACAAACTGTGCGTCGTCGACACGAGTGGCCCCGCGCTTCGCGCGGCTGTTGAGGCAGGCGCAGATGTCATCAAACCCAATCGACGTGAACTCGGAGAACTATGCGGACAGACACTCGTCAACGATGCCGATCTCGTCGCTGCCGCGAAACAGTTGACCACATCATGTCTTGCAACGATCGTCTCCGACGGGGCCCAGGGCGCCTACTTTGTGACGCCTGACAGGGCCACCCAAGTCATCACACCTTCCGTGGCTGTCGTAGACTCATCAGGTGCTGGCGACACACTGCTGGGACAGTTCGTAGCAGATGCGTTTATTGACGGCCAATTGGTGATCACCGATCGTGTGATCGCGCGCGCTGTTGCCGCGGGCACTGTCAGCACACTGAAAACCGGTGTCCGGCCATTAGACCCTGAACATGTGCAGAAGCTCGCCGATCAAGTTCGGCTACGCAACGTTTAGGCCCGCATTTCTGTCACAATCTTAACGATGGCCTCAGCTGCCGCTTCAATTTCTTCAGACGTCGTAACGCGGCTCAAACTGAATCGCGCGGATGACTGAGAACCTCCGCTTTTGCGCCCCATGGCCATCATGACATGCGAGGGGGCCATGACACCCGCCGCACAGGCCGATCCGGCGGACGCACAAATGCCGGCATCGTCAAGGCGTAGCAGCAACGCATCGCCTTCAACATTGGGGATCAACAGGTGGCAGGTGTTTGGAAGTCTTTCTGAGCGCGTCCCCGTCGTCGTGACACCGGCAATGCCATCGACGAGACATTGCTCCAGACGATCGCGTAGGGGAGCCAGCTTCGCGAGCATGATGGCCGGACCTTCAACGGCGGCTTTCGCAGCCTCACCGAAACCGACAATACCAGCCACATTTTGCGTACCCGAACGCAAACCGTTTTCTTGTCCGCCGCCATGAACGAGCGGCGCACATCGCACACCTGTCCGGATAAACAGAGCCCCGACACCTTTGGGTCCGTGCAATTTATGTGCCGATAACGACAACAAATCAACAGGTACACGGCTAACGTTGATGGGGACTTTGCCTGCCGCCTGAACGGCATCGACATGCAAGACGGCATCATGCGTGCGCGATAGTTGCGCTATAGCTTCTATCGGAAACATGACACCTGTTTCGTTGTTGGCCCACATCAAGCTGACGAGGCTAGGGGAGGCATGTGCGCTCAACGTCGTTTTCAGCGCAGCCATGTCGAGCAACCCTTCGGAATCCACACCAAGCACTGTTACCTCATATCCCTTGCCCTTCAGATATTCACAGGTCGCAAGGACGGACGAGTGTTCGACGGCGCTTGTCACAATGTGTCGAATATTGGGATTGGATTCGAGGACGCCACGAATGGCCATATTGTTCGATTCACTACCGGAACCCGTAAAAACGATTTCGGCAGCTTTCGCCCCAATCAGCGTTGCGGTCTGTCGCCGTGCAATGCGAATCGCATCACGCGCCTTTGTGCCTTGACTGTGAAGACTGGACGGGTTGCCGAAATGGTCAGTCAGATACGGGGTCATTGCGTCGATAACAGCCGGATCAAGGCAAGTCGTCGCATTCGAATCAAGGTATATGGATGTTTTTGAAGACATAAGTTGGCTTATTGAAATATAGATTCACCGTACATCGGTCAAGAGGCGTCTTCGTACGCGGCATCAACGATTCAGGAAGTAAAATCTGACGAAAGTATATTCCTTTTTGAAAAAGGCTGCCTTTGCGGCTATATTGCGGGCTTTCATCATTTAATCAGATAACAGGAGTTCATCATATGCGACACGTTTCGTTTCAACGCAATTACATCATTCATCCGGCCGGCTCCTGTCTTGTTGCTTTCGGCGACACGAAAGTCATTTGCACAGCCACCGTATCACGCGATTTGCCACCCTTTCTCCGTAATAAGGGTAAAGGCTGGGTCACCGGAGAGTATTCCATGCTTCCCGGGAGTGTGGGCGGCGGACGCAAACGCCGTGATGGTGCGAAAAAGGATGGCCGAAGCACTGAAATCCAGCGCTTGATCGGACGCAGCCTGCGCGCCGCCGTTGATATGGAAAAGTTGGGCGAAGTCGCCATTACAATTGATTGCGATGTCATTCAGGCCGATGGCGGCACACGCACGGCCGCGATCACAGGAGGCTGGGTCGCGCTCTACGATGCCTTACGCGTGGTGGCCGAGGAGCAGGGCACGTCTGGACCAGAACACTACCTACTTGGGCAGGTCGCCGCAGTCAGCGTCGGCATCGTTAAGGGCGAAGTGATCTGCGACTTGGATTACATCCATGACTCATCCGCCGCCGTGGACATGAACGTCGTCAAACGCGATGACGCGCTTGTTGAAGTTCAAGGCACCGGCGAAGAAGGCGTGTTTTCACGCGATGACTTGAACGCGCTGTTGGATTCAGCCGATGCTGGTATTGCGACCATACAGAAGGCGCAACGCGACGCTCTCGAAATTTAGGGGGCCGGTTTAGCCTCACATCGCTGCATCACGGCGACCATGCGAAAGGATTTAGTTCCGTGAATTTCATTCAAGCTTTGAATACCATATGGGAAAAGAACAACTCACTCGTGTGCGTTGGCCTCGACCCTGATCTTCGCAAAATCCCACAGCATTTGCAGGACGCCGAGTACCCGTTGTTCGAATTCAATCGCGCCATCATCGACAAGACGGCCGATCTTGTCTGCGCCTATAAACCGCAAATTGCATACTATGCAGGCGCTGGGCTGGAACGTGATCTTGAGTTGACCATTGAGCACATTCACACGGCACACCCAGGCGTACCTGTGATCCTGGACGCCAAGCGCGGCGACATCGGATCCACGGCTGAGATGTACGTCATGGAAGCGTTTGAGCGCTACAAAGCGGATGCGGTGACCGTCAATCCCTACATGGGTACCGACACACTCGAGCCTTTCCTGAAGCGCGACGACAAAGGTGTTGTTATTCTATGCCGGACATCCAACCCCGGAGCGATTGATTTCCAGGATCTCGATGTAGGTGGCCAAACCCTTTACCAGACGGTCGCGCACAAGGCGCACACGGACTGGAACCGCAACGGTAACGTGATGCTCGTCGTTGGGGCCACCTATCCGGAAGAGCTGGGTCAGATCCGCGCAATGACAGGCGACATGCCGTTCCTCGTGCCCGGCATTGGTGCCCAAGGCGGCGACGTTGAAAATGCCGTACGCAACGGCAAAGACAGCCGAGGCACCGGGATGGTCATCAATTCATCGCGTGGCATCATTTATGCAAGTAATGGCGAGGATTTCGCCGACGCCGCGCGTGCGGCAACGCTCAGTCTCAGAAACGAAATCAACACACACCGTTAAAACCGGACAGGGAGTTCCCGCGCAGATGTACAACGCGATAATTTTTGATATGGATGGTGTGCTGTGCGATTCAGAAGCCATTATTTGCGCCGCCGCCGTTCAGTTTTTCAAAGAGGCCTACGATGTGGTTGTGCAGCCCGCAGAGTTTGAGCCTTTTGTCGGTATGGGCGAGGACCGCTATCTTGGCGGCGTAGCCGAGGCCCACGACGTGACGCTATCCCTTGAAACGGATAAGGTCCGCGTCTACACCACCTATCTCGAACTCATCAAAGGTAACCTTGAGCCCATAACCGGTGTTCACGCCTTCATTGAGGCGGCACGCGCAGCGGGCTTGCCCCTTGCCGTAGCGACGAGCGCGGACTTCATGAAAATGAATGGCAACTTAAACGAGCTCGGTTTACCGGCCGAAAGCTTTGCGGCCTGCATCATGGGCAATGACGTGGAACGCAAGAAGCCACACCCCGACATCTTCCTGCTGGCCGCAGAACGTATGGGAATCGCCCCGCAAGACTGCCTTGTCGTGGAAGATGCCGTCAGCGGCGTCCAAGCAGCCAAGGCTGCGGGCATGACCTGCCTGGGGCTGATGAGCAGTTTTGATGCGGATACGCTGACGCGAGCTGGTGCGGATTACGTCGCGCCAGACTTTACCGCTCTGCCAGACGATCTCCACATCTGGTAAACTTACGTCATGACGACGTTCAGCCCAATTTGTCGATAATCGCGTTAAAGGTCGCACTGGGGCGCATGGCTGCGGCTGTTTTCGCCACGTCCGGCTGGAAATAGCCGCCGATGTCCACCGCTTCACTCTGGGCATCATTCAATTCAGCCACAATGGCGTCCTCTTTTTCCCCGAGTTCAGCAGCAATCGGTGCCATCAACTGGGCGAGGTCTGGAAAACTGCTTTGGGCGGCTAGCGCCTCGGCCCAATACAAGGCCAGATAGAAATGACTGCCACGATTGTCCAACTCATTCACTTTACGTGACGGGGATCTGTTCTCGTCAAGATGTTTGCCGATTGCGTCGTTCAAGGTTTTGGCCACAACAAGAAGCTGACTGTTATTGGTCTTAGCCCCTAGATCTTCGAGCGACACACCGATAGCGAGGAATTCACCCAGGGAATCCCAGCGCAGGTGCCCTTCAGCAACGAATTGTTGCACATGCTTTGGCGCGGAACCACCTGCACCCGTCTCAAAGAGCCCGCCGCCCGCGAGTAGGGGAACGATCGACAACATTTTGGCGCTGGTGCCCAATTCAATGATGGGGAAAAGGTCCGTCAGATAATCCCGCAACACATTTCCGGTCACAGAAATCGTATCCAATCCGGCTTTGGCGCGTTTACACGTATAAAGCGTGGCGTCAACAGGCGTCATGATCTGAATGTTCAGACCGCCGGTGTCATGTTCCGGAAGATACTGTCCGACCTTGTTGATCAATTTGGCATCGTGCGCACGGTCCTTATCCAGCCAGAAGATCGCAGGTGAACCCGTTGCCCGAGCGCGGGAGACGGCAAGCCTGACCCAATCTCGAATGGGTTCATCCTTCGTCTGACACGCGCGCCAGATGTCACCGACTTCGACCGGATGCCCAAGTAAGGTTTTACCTGTCGATACATGAACGACGCGAATCGCGCCCGGCTCCGAAACTTCAAAGGTCTTGTCGTGTGAGCCGTACTCTTCGGCCTTCTGAGCCATAAGACCCACGTTGGCGACGTTGCCCATTGTGCTGACGTCGAATGCACCGTTCTCTTTGCAGAAGTCAATGGCGGCCTGATAAACGCCGGCGTAACTGCGATCAGGAATGACGGCCTTTGTTGGGTGAAGCTCGCCATCAGGACCCCACATGCATCCGGAGTCGCGAATGACGTTCGGCATCGAAGCATCGATGATGATGTCACTCGGAACATGCAAGTTGGTGATGCCTTTATCCGAATTCACCATCGCCAATTTGGGCTGTGTTTCGTAACACGCGAGAATGTCGGCTTCAACTTCAGCTTTAGCTTCAGCGGAAAGCGATTTGATTTTGGAATACACATCGCCTAGACCATTCTTTGGGTCGACACCCAAGGTCTCAAATGTCGCGGCATGCTTTTCGAAAACATCTTTGAAATACACCGTGACCGCATGACCGAAAATGATGGGATCGGACACCTTCATCATGGTGGCCTTCAGATGGAGCGACAGCAATACATCCTGCGCTTTGGCATCATCGATTTGGGACTGCAAGAACTCACGTAACGCGCTGCAACGCATTCGTGTCGCGTCAATGACCTCACCGTGCTGCACGGGAAAGTCGGGCTTCAGAATAATGGTTTCGCCAGCTGCCGTCACATGCTCAATGCGAATTTCGCCGTCCGCGATCATGGTGTGCGACTTTTCGTTTCCAAAGAAGTCATCAGCATCCATGTGTGCGACGTGAGACTTGCATTCGGCTTCCCATGCGCCCAGTTGATGCGGGTTCTTACGCGCATAGTCCTTAACAGGTCCGGCCACACGCCGATCAGAGTTGCCTTCACGCAAAACGGGATTTACAGCACTGCCGAGCACCTTGGCGTAGCGCGACTTAATGTCCTCTTCTTCAGGTGTTGAAGGCTCTTCAGGAAAGTCCGGCAAATCATATCCATTCGCTTGTAGTTCAGCGACAGCGTCTTTTAACTGCGGAATGGATGCACTAATATTAGGTAACTTGATGATATTGGCTTCTGGCGACCTGGCCAGCTCGCCCAGTTCAGCAAGTGCATCGGGTTGGCGTTGCGCATCGGTCAGACCTTCAGGGAAATTTGCAATGATACGCCCAGACAGAGAAATGTCCTTTGTCTCGAACGCCACACCAGATGAGGCGGTGAACGCTTTGATAACAGGCAGAAGCGAGTATGTTGCCAAGGCGGGCGCTTCGTCGGTGTGCGTATAGATGATGCTTTGCGTGTCTCCGGACATGTGTCTTCCTCGTAGGTTTTGTGAATCTCGTCTGTAATTGGCAGTGCGGTGCCCGCGCAGCAGGGGCGGGGCAATTCGGAAACCTTAAGGCCGCCGAGATCCGCTATAAAGATAGAGAAAGTAGCGGACAACCGCGTCTGAGTCAATTCGTAGCGCGTTATGAGGCGTTTGCGATGTTGCAATCAACGGGTCTGGCAAGCTAAGGAACGGCCCATAGAACCCGTCGATAGTGACACCTTAAGATCAGGACGCCACGAAACTCGCGTTGTAAACCTAGGGCTACCGCGGGGGCAATGACCTGCTTTCCCTGCTCATATACCCACTGACTCCCAAACTTACACACGCTTGCAGGGCCAAACATAATCCCCAGCACATCGATTCGCGCGCTATGCTTGAGCCGACGCACAGAGATCGGCCTTTCAACCTCGGGCCCGATGGTCTCTTGACCGATCATCACGTGCTGCTACTATTCACGTTTGTTGTTTGGTAGGCGTTTTGTTTCAAGTTTCATCCAATGGAGTTCAAATGAGTGACGTACGTATCGGTGTGGCAGGAGTAGGAAACATGGGCGGGTGCCACGGAACCACACTGGCAGAAGGGAAGGTGCCTGGTGCGGTGCTTGCGGCTATTTGTGACAGAGACTCTGCTCGTTTCGAGACGTTCCCCGACGTGCCATCTTTCGCCACGCATGCCGAAATGATCGCTTCCGGCTTAATCGATGCAGTCCTTGTCGCCACACCACACTACGATCACGTTCCCATTGGCATCGACACCCTCAACGCGGGCCTACACCTGCTCGTCGAAAAGCCGCTGGCCGTCACAAAACTCCAGGCGACGCAATTGATTGCAGCCAGCGAAGCCAATCCAAATTGCGTCTTTTCTGCCATGTTTAATCAACGCACAGACGCGCGCTACACGGCTCTGAAACGGATGATTGATAACGGTGAATTAGGCAAAATAAACCGGATCAACTGGATTATCACTGATTGGTTTCGTACCGAAATCTACTACGCCGGCGGAGATTGGCGCGCAACATGGTCCGGCGAGGGTGGAGGTGTTCTGATGAACCAATGCCCGCATCAGATTGATCTGTGGCAATGGCTCTTCGGCATGCCCGACAAAGTTCGAACATTTGCCCAGTTCGGTCGCTTCCACAACATCGAAGTTGAAGATGACGTCACGGCCTACTTTGAATATGCAAACGGCGCAACAGGCGTCTTCATCACAACCACCGGCGAAGCCCCAGGGACAAATCGCCTCGAAATTTCCGCGGAGAACGGAAAGGTCATCGTTGAAGGCAAGGGGCTCACTTTTTTACGCAATGAAACGCCTTCAACGGAATTTATAAAAACATCCGACAAAGCATTCGGGACGCCTAAAAATGAAGCCGTGCAAATCACACTTGATGAACCCGGCGAACAGCACCTTGGCATTATGAAGAACTTCGTCGCTGCAATACGCGGTGATGCTAAATTGATCGCCCCTGGCGAAGAAGGTATCCACATGGTGGAACTGGCCAACGCCATGCTGTACTCCAGCTTACATGACATGACAGTGACATTGCCGCTGGATGCTGAGGTCTACGAGAAACATCTGCAGAAACTTGTGGCAGAATCCACGTTTGAAAAACAGACAGCGAGCACTAAGGGTTCGGTCGACATGTCCGACTCGTTCTAGTCTATTTGATATCCGGCGGAACACCGGACGCCGCGCCTTCGATCACATTCATCGGAGTGGACGCAGGTGCGAGGACGTCCAACGTCCGCCATGTCTCACCTAGAAAACGTCTGGCAAGGACGACGGTGATGATCAAGACAAACACGATCAGTGCGCCCCAGGCCATGACGGGCGAAACGTGCAGCACCCGAATCAGAATGATACTGGAGAGCGCCATCAGCCAGTGAAGGCCAGCAGAAACACGCATGGTCCAGCGCGTATCGCCGACACCACGAAAGGCGCCATCAAAAACGACCAGTAAGCCGTCCGCCATCGTGTAAATCGCCGCCAATTTCAACATCATGATCGCCATCGGCCGAATGCTTTCGTACTCCTCGCCATGTGCAAACACATCCACCAGCATGCCCGGCGTAAAAACGAACAGAGCACTCATAAAAACACCGTACAGAAAACAGCTTTTTATACCCGAGAATGTTGCGCGACGTACCGTTTCGGGTTGCCCAGCACCGATGTAACGCCCCGTCAGACTCGTCACGGCCTGTCCCATGCCCATCAGCGGCAAAAAGGCCAACAGGTGCCAATTCAGGGTTATCGAAATGGCCGCAGCGGCGGTCGTGCCGTAGCTCTGAAACACGATGACGAAGACGTTGAATGCGGCGACATTGAGAAAGAATTCAGCCCCGGATGGAATGCCGAATTTTAGCAGCGATTTCATTAGCGGTTTGTCCAAACCTGCGTTCGCAGCTGTACCAAAGGCTTTACGCATGGCTGGGGCCCAATAGGCGAAAAGGAGGATGACGAGACCCACAGCAGAGCCAATGATTGTGCCATAGGCGGCCCCCTTAATACCGAGAGCAGGGCACCCGAACTTACCGAAAATCAGAATAGCATTCGCGGGCACATTGATGATCAGTGCCACCAGATTGGCAACCATGACCATTTTGGTTCGTCCGATGCCACAGAAGAAACCCGCCAATGCGGTTCGCAATAGCCCGAAGATGCTACCAAAGGCAATAATTCGAAAGTAATCCAGCTCAAGTCCAACCTGAACAGGGTCGTGCCCAACCGATCGAAGCAGTAGCGAAATCAGTGGGATGAGTATCAACACCAGCGGATAGCTCAAAACAGCAAGGATCAGCCCCTGTGCGCCAGCACGCCCACAAGCCTGTGATTCCTTCGCGCCAAACCGCTGAGCGACAAGTGCATTCACATAGCCGATCGTTCCCTGAAAGAACGTCGACAGCATGAAGGCCGTCAGACCGCCACCTAAGCCTGCGGCTAGGTGGATTGGACTTAGACGGGACAGGAATAACCGATCGACAAACATCATGATCGTCTCGGCCGCGCTGGAAACGATCATCGGCACAGCAATAACGAGAAGCATCCGTATGCCGCCGTCGCCATCAAAATGATTTTCAAAAACTGATTTCATGGAAGAGCACTCACGCAGAGAAGAGATGGGCGTTTGATTCCACCCCACGGATTTAGACAAAAAAAGAGCTGTGCGACGCGCCCTCTGTCCTCTCACTTTGGGGGGAAAGCGAGATGAAGCTTGATGAAGACGGTCGCACAGCAAAATCGAATGTAACTATATACATGCTTCACACTTTGGCAAAAGATTTCCACACTCTTAACAAAATAAAGGAACCACGGACCGTGCTCGTGCTCATAGCCCAAGATATCCTGCGCATATCATCTCTTGACGCAAACATTTGACTCTTTTTGACAAGCAAATACGGACGGCTGTCGGGATTCAACAGTGACCGTCACCCAGAGGCGGTCATGGACTTGCTCGGACAA
>JAPKCZ010000535.1 GCA_028822745.1 Kiritimatiellia bacterium
CTGCCATCGCGACCGCAATGGCCACAGCAATGATTTCAAGATTTTCGCGCAAGCCAGAATGTTTACGCTCGGTAAAAACGGTAGACGCATGATCATACAGAGCCTTGCGCGTATCACCAATGGTTTCGGCATCGCCGGACTTCAGCGCCTTCCGGAGACCCATTTCCAGTTCACGGCATCGCGCCATTTTTTCGGAGGGCAGGACATCCTCGCGCATACGCCGAAGGTGTACTGCATGTCGTAAAAACTCACGTGTCTGCTTTTTCTGCCTATATAACCGATACATGTTTACGATCTTCATAATAATACTAGTCGTTGCTGGTTCTGAGAACGGACACAAATGCTTTGTGCGGAACATTGACCTGGCCGAAAGCCTTCATGCGCTTTGTGCCTGCTTTCTGTTTCTTCAAAAGCTTCTGCTTGCGCGTCACATCCCCGCCGTAAAGCTTAGCGGTCACATCCTTACGGAAAGCGCGAATGGTTTCACGTGCCACAATCGTTCCGTTCAGTGCGGCCTGCACCGGAATGGAAAACATGTGTGGTGGAATAGCGTCTTTCAAGGCCTTGCAGATCTGGCGTCCACGTGTGGAGGCTTTGGTACGATGAACCAGACACGAAAAGGCATCAATAGCTTCGCTATTCAACAGGATATCGAGTTTGACGATGTCACTGACCTGAAAGCCCGCATATTCGTAGTCCATGGACGCATAGCCTCGGGTCACGCTCTTCAGCGTATCATGAAAATCGATGACAATTTCATTGAGCGGCATGCTACAGGTCAACATCACACGGCGGGCATCCATGGAATCGGTACGCGTGACTTCGCCGCGTTTATCCATGACCAACTTCATGATTTCCCCAATGAATTCACTGGGCGAAATGATGAACGCTTTAATGAACGGTTCTTCAATGGTTTCAATGCGTGTTGGATCAGGAAGATCTGCCGGGTTGTCAACCTCGATGCGTTCCGCGTTCTTCAACAAAACGCGATAAATAACGGCGGGATGCGTTGTGATGACATCGATACCAAATTCACGCGACAATCGTTCCTGCGTCACTTCCATGTGCAGGAGACCCAGAAACCCACAGCGAAAGCCTAATCCTAGCGCCAGCGACGTCTCGGGATGAAACGTGACCGCAGAGTCATTGATACTGAGTTTTTCGAGGCTCTGGCGGAATTTTTCATAGTCGTTCGTGTCAGCAGGATAGATCCCGCTGAACACCATCGAGCGTACTTCCTGGAAGCCCGGCAACGGCTCGGAGGCGGGACGAAGACTTCCGGTGACGGTATCGCCGATCAAAATATCCGATGCGGATTTGATCGCCCCGATCATGTAGCCCACGCTACCTGCCTTCAGGCTACCGCACGCTTCCATTTCAGGTTCGAATATACCCACTTCTTTAACTTCGGTATCATTTCCGGAGCTCATAAACCGAACGCGATCGCGCGGCTTCAACACGCCATCAATGACACGTACGTACGTGACAACGCCACGAAATGGATCGTAGATAGAATCAAACACCATGGCGCGCAGTGGTTTTTCATCGCGATCCAGTGGCGGATGCGGAATGCACGTAACGACAGCCTCCATCAACGCTTCGACACCGAGGCCTGTTTTCGCACTGATCGATAGAATGCCGGTTGCGTCCACGCCGAGAACGTCCTCGATCTGCTCTGCCGACTCATCGACTTTCGCATTGGGCAAATCGACCTTGTTCAGCACGGGAAGGATTTCAAGACCACGGTCAATAGCAAGATAGGTATTGGCGACCGTTTGTGCTTCGACGCCCTGCGCGGCATCCACGACCAGTAAGGCACCTTCGCAAGCCGCCATGCTTCGGGACACCTCGTATGAAAAATCAACGTGTCCTGGTGTGTCGATCAGATTGAACTGATAGACGTCTCCATTATCGGCTTTGTACGTCATGGTCACAGGGTGTGACTTAATCGTAATGCCGCGCTCACGCTCCAGATCCATATCGTCTAAGAGTTGGTCGCGAAAGTCACGATCGGACACCGTGTCGGTCATTTGCAGCATTCGGTCCGCTAACGTGGACTTGCCGTGATCAATATGGGCGATGATGCAGAAATTACGTATCTTCGAGGTGTCTATATTCATAGGGAGGGTCTTAGGCGACTACGGATTGAGCGCGTTCACGCATACTGGTGATCTCAGCCGCCATGTCGCTGGAGCGGTATAAAAATGTTCCTGCGACGAGCAGGTTTGCGCCATGGGCCACACAGTCCATGGCGGTTTCTCGCCCCACCCCACCGTCGACCATAATATCCAGTTCGGTCAACTGACGCGCATTGGCCATGTCACGGATCGCCCTGATCTTGGGAAGGACATCCGGCATGAAGGCCTGACCACCGTACCCGGGTTGTACCGTCATGCATAGAACTTCGTCGACAGCATCCAAGCAAGATTCAATGGTTGAAGCGGGTGTTTGAG
>JAPKCZ010000536.1 GCA_028822745.1 Kiritimatiellia bacterium
AGGCCAAAGAAAAGAATTAACACCCGCTACGCTTGAGTTCACAGAGGCACGGAGCGATTGAGCCCTATTGGCAACCTCAGCACGCCTATCGATCCGTCATTCGTACGTCGATCACAGTGTGATTGAGATCCGCAGGCTACGAGCACCTTAGTGAACCTGTTCCATATCCTTGGTGACGACCCAAGGCGATTTTACAGCCTCGGGAGGTTTCAGATGCTTTGTACCGTCATCCAACGCGCGGCACAGATCAAGCCACGCAAGGTGCTCGTGTATTTCGACCTTGTGTCTACACTTCATCCAGCACAATATGCTCGCCTCGCCACCTAACAACAGGAGTTGATATGCCTTTTCTGAAACTTGAACGCCCGCTGGTCACCTTTGACATCGAAGCCACAGGCGTTAACACACAAATCGATCGAATTATCGACATTTGCCTCATCACCCAGCATCCCGATGGTTCGCGAACCACAAAGAACTTCCGCGTGAACCCCGGCATGCTGATTCCGGTGGAATCCTCACAAATCCACGGCATCGTGGACGCCGATGTCGCCGATTGTCCCCTTTTCAAAGACGTGGCGAACGATATTCTCGACTGTGTCGTCGATGTCGATCTGTGCGGCTACAATCTGCTGCGTTTTGACATTCCGATGCTCGACACTGAATTTACCCGAGCCGGACTGACCTGGGATGCCTCAGCATGCAAGGTCGTCGATGTCCAGCGAATCTTCCATCGACGCGAGCCGCGTGACTTGAGCGCGGCATTGACCTTTTACTGCAACGAGCTCCATCTGGACGCACATGGTGCGCAACCCGACGTGGAAGCCACCATTCGTGTTCTGGAAGGACAGTTCGAAAAATACAAAGATCTACCCACGACCGTGGCCGAACTCGACGCCTACTGTAGTCCGCGCGATCCACAATGGGTCGACAAAACAGGCCGACTTAAATGGGCAGGCGGCAAAGTCGTTTTGAATTTCGGAAAAAAGCGCGGCGTTGCATTGGAGACGGTGCTCAAAAAAGACGCCAGTTTTGCGAATTGGATGTTACGCAGTGACTTCCCCAAGGATGTGAAAGCCATTCTGACCGATGCCATGGAAGGCAAATGGCCGACGCCACCGAGTGCCGACGATAAAGATTCGAGCAACGCTAAACCAAGCGCATAACATATTGGCGACGCGTCGCGTCGCGACGACTTACCCGCGGTTTTCAACGCGCTCGGCCACGTCCTTGTAGCCAATCTCTACCTGATAGATTTGCTTATAGTAGGACAGTGCCTCAGCGTCGTTCCCAATCGCCTCATAGACCTGCCCGAGCTCATACAGAACGTCTTTTTTGTTCTCGTTCATGATGGGCATTTCAGAAAGCGCCGTTTGAAGCTGTTCGGCGGCCATGTCATACTGCTCCTTATTCTTGAAGCAAATCGACAGGTGATAGAGTGCGCGCGTTCGGTGCTTGGGGCTGCGCTGTGCCGACTGAAATTTCTCTATGGCTTCGTTCACGTGATCGTGGCTCAACAAGGCAACACCATAATCGAACTTGAAGCCAAGATCGTTCGGATAGCGCTGTACGCGATCCCCTAAATCGTCCAAAACGAACTGCGCACGCTCAAGTTCGAGGTTCGCGACGGCATCGGGATCGCCCCCATCACCGGCAAGAACAGCTAAGTCGTGGTCAAAGCGCTGAATATGCACGCTACTCAACGCGCGATCCAATTCGGCATCTCCCGGGCTTCGCTCAACAGCCGTCTGAAGCACTTCAATGGATTCGTCAAACATCTCTTGTTGCGAATAAAGTCGCCCCAAGGCGCGATAATAATTGATATTATCCGGATCGGTCTCGAGTTTTTCAAGAGCATCCGTAATGAGCGCAGCGGCGTCTTTGTCGGTTTTGACGGCCTTAGATTCCTGCTCAAGCAGGGCGGCTTCATCCGAGTTTTTCATTATATCTCTGAAGCTGCGCTTCTCAGACTCGTCCTCTTGTTTCCATGTCCCTTCCATACTATCAATCGCGATGGCATCTTTTAGAATTTTCACCAGATTGAGGTCATTAGGGCGCATTTCGACAAGTCGCTCATAACAGTCACGAGCTTTCCGAGTCTGCCCAACGTCTGCGTATAAACCGGCAAGTCGCTTGGCGATGGCGACATCATCGCCTCGCCGTTCGAATGCCATTTCCAACGTCTGAATGGCGGCCTCCGGATAGCCCGCATTCTCAGCAGCAGTCGCAAAGACCTGGACAAACTGAGGATGCAACGGATCCTGACTTAGCAACTTATCAGCTGCCGTCATTCCCTTCTCGGGATTCTTTCCGCTCGCAAGCATTTGCGCTTTCAAGAAGTTGCCCATACATTTCGTCAAGGTTAGTGACGCGACGGCACTTCCGGAAACAACTGCTTTCGACTTGGCGATCTGAGCCGTTCTTAAATACTGACGTGCTTTGA
>JAPKCZ010000537.1 GCA_028822745.1 Kiritimatiellia bacterium
CGCGCGTCATTGGGGTTGCTTGAGAATGTCCAAGAAATCACCGTCGACACCGCTTTTCTGGAGCAAGGGGTGGGGCAACTGGAGGTGCTCTTCAGGTGAGAAGGCTTCTCGGTTCGCCTGCGTGCGCCCATTCCGTGCCGTTTATTTAGCTGACCCAGTCGTCGTCCTCGTCAATGGGGGCGAAACCGCAGCGCATGGTGTTCTCGCAGACCAGGCGCGGGTCGAGGAATTGCAGAAGATAGTCAGGGCCGCCTGCCTTGGAGCCGACACCGGACATCTTGAAGCCGCCAAACGCATGCCGTTCGACGAGCGCGCCAACGGAGGGCTTGTTGATATAGAGGTTCCCAACACGAAACTCGTTGTATGCACGTTCAAGGTGTTTGGGACTGCGACTGTAGATGGCCCCGGTAAGTGCAAAGCGGGTCGCGTTGGCAATGTCCAGCGCTTCGTCCATATCTTTTGCGCGCATAACCGCGAGGATGGGGCCAAAGACCTCTTCCTGTGCGATACGCATCTCGGAGGTAATACCTTCCACGATGGTCAGGGGCACGTAGCAGCCCCCGGCGGCGCGATATTTAGCTGGCGCTTCGCGTTTGACGAGAATCGTGCCTTCTTGCTCTGCGACCTCAATGTAGCGCATGACATTTTTCTGCGCCGCCTTGTCGACTACTGGTCCCATGTAATTGGACGGATCTTCGGGCGGGCCAAGCTTGACCGACGCGGCGGCTTGACACAGGCGTCCCACGAAACGGTCATAGATGGCGTCGAGCACGATCACACGGGAACAGGCCGAGCACTTCTGGCCCTGAAAGCCGAAGGCGGCATAAAGCACGCCCCCGATGGCTTCGTCCAAGTCTGCATCATCGTCGATGATCGTGGCGTTCTTGCCACCCATTTCGGCGATCACTTTTTTGCAATGATTTTGGCCGGGCTTAACCACGGCCGCTTTCTCCTGGATACGTAAGCCAATTTCCATGGAACCGGTAAACGCAATGACCGATACATCCGGATGTTCCACCAGGTGATCGCCGATCACAGAGCCGCGCCCGGGAATGTAGTTGAAAACACCATCGGGCAAACCGGCGGCTTGCCACATTTTGACGAGACCGTGACCGACCACCGAAGAGATGCCGGCGGGTTTGAAGAGCACAGGACAGCCCGACACGACGGCGGCCGAAACCATGCCAACGGAGATGGCCAGCGGGAAGTTCCACGGCGCGATGACGGCGGCAACGCCCTTGCCCTGGTAGAACAGTTGGCTCATTTCGCCTGGCGCGTGGCCCATACGGCGCGGTTTGCCCAGGCGGATCATCTCGCGGCCATAGTACTCAAGGAAGTCGATCGACTCGGCCACATCGGCATGCGCCTGGTCCCACTGTTTACCGACTTCGAGCACTTGCAACGCGGACATCTCATGGATGTTCTCTCGCAAGTAGTCCGCGGCCCGGAAAAGGTACCTGGCGCGATCTGCGGGAGCCACATCGCGCCAGGTGAGGTAGGCGGCTTTGGCGCTGTTCAACGCGGCATCGACTTCGATGATGCCGGCCTGGCACACGCGCCCGACGATGTCAACTGGGGCCGCAGGATTGTAGGATTCAAGTATGTCATCCGTGGTGACGTCTTGGCCCCCGATGTGCAGTGGATACGTCGCGCCCATTTCGGCGCGGACCTTGGCGAGTGCTGCAGGGAAGGCTTTACGTTCGGCCTCGAGTGTGAAATCTACGGCTGGGAAATTGTCGAATGCAGGCATCGCTTCGCTTGTGGTCGCAATAGGGGTGGCATTTTTACTGGATTCATCATCACGGGTCGCCTGCTCACGTCGTAAGGTCGCGTGTGGGTTCTCGAGCAGTTGGTTCATGTCGGCATCGTCGACAAAGGTTTGTTTTAGGAAGGACTCGTTGGCCGTGTTTTCGAGCAGACGGCGCACGAGGTAAGCCATGCCTGGAATCAAGTCGCCGTAGGGGCAATAGAGGCGGACGCGGCCGGCCACATTCTTGAGCCCCTTGCGCACAGGCTCCGCCATTCCGTACAGCACCTGAAATTCGTAACGCTCGGGGGGCACGTCGAGGGCCTCCGCCATTTCCATAACGGCCGAGACGGACCGTATGTTGTGGGAGCCGCAGGCGAAGTGACATATGTCGCTGTTCTTTAATATGTGCAAAGAGACCGCTTCGAAGGCCATGTCGGTTTCGGCCTTGTGTGTCCACACGGGCGGTTTCCATCCGTTCCGTTTGGCCATGATGGTCTCATAGTCCCAGTATGCGCCCTTGACGAGCCGGATAGAAATAGGAAGTGCCTCGCGACGCGCCCAGTCGGTAAGATCTTTCGCATCATCCTCGGTACTGCGCAGATAGGCTTGCAGCACCACACCCAGGTGAGGATAGTCTGGATATTTCTTGCGCAACTGTTTGTAGAGTTCGATGGTGGCGTCTTTG
>JAPKCZ010000538.1 GCA_028822745.1 Kiritimatiellia bacterium
TATCCAAATAGTCGAAGGTGTGTCGGTAAGCGGTTTCCCCGTAAGCTGACCACTCGCCAAAATTTCGTTCGAGTCCGAGGACTCCAAGAAAAAAGGACTGACGTGAGCCGAGGGGGTCCGATCCAGAGCCATCGACTAGGTTGTAGGCAGCCTCGCTGCGAACAACCCATTTGCCCATCAGTCGTTCGAGGTCGGCACCAAAGACTCGCTCGAACGGGTAGTTGAGATTGAGCCTGCTAGCGGCCAAGTCGGCCGGATGAGCTGAAAGGGTCGGCCACTTGGACGGGCCTTGAAAATATGAGAGGGACCAGGACATGTCGGAATTGGAAACGTCATAGCGTATCGCGGCTGCGTTCAGTGAAGTTGTGCGCCCCAGATCGACGTATTGAAAGCCAGAAACTGGAGGCAGCGGCAGATCGTCGTGCCTGAATAAGGGCTGCCACACGAACTGCAGGTTGTGATCGCCCCAGGACCAATCCGTACTCAAAGAGAAGGGGCCGACCTTTTGGTCGGAGTCGTCTGGAACCAGCCACGTGAATTTGCGGGCCGTCAGGTTATCGGTTGGGTTGATCAGGTCAGCCCGCCCCCAGGATATATTTTGCTCGCCGAGCCGCATCCGGAGCGGGCCGGATTTGTAGCTCACGTAAGCTTCGCGTGGTACGGCCACCGGTGCAACATGGCCGAGAACGACCGTTCTGCTCGTTGCGACACCATCCGCATGCGCCGACCAGCCGCCCGAGACCTTTGCATCACCCTCTAGTTCGATAAAGGGAAAGTAAATCGGCCCAGCGTCGTCAAGGGTGCGTGTCCCTGACCAGGTGTTTAGGGATGCCTTTGCGGTGAGTCCAGTGCTGATCACGTTCTGAGCGCGCGCGAGGCCAACTGCGCCGACGAGAAGGAAGGGCAGGGCTAGGTAAGGCGTCCCACGCCAAGAACTATTCTTCAAGGGCGCGCGGACTGAACTGGTCCTCGGGGATCGATTTCGTCGGATTGAAGTCATCTATCGTAATTTTGGTCGAGTGGCCGCTCTGCAGGTTCTTGGCATCGATTTCGCGCGCGACGAAGACGCCCTGCTGTCCATTCACTGGCTCGATGGAACGGTTCCAGATGGTCTTCAAGGGCTTGCCGTCGATATCCCATATATCGATCTTGAGGGCAACAGACGTTGCGTCATCGACGCACGTCTGCCGTTTGCTGTATCCGCTGTCGTCACGAACCGAATCCGACGTTGGCGTCGACTCGACGACCCGGCACTTGCGGCCGTCGACGACATCCTCGCCGGTTAAGCGATGGGACCATGCGGATACCTTGTAGCCGAGCACATCACCGTAGCTGAGATCAGTTCCCATGAAGCTGCTTTTTTTGTCGCTAGCGACTACGCGGCGTACTTTTTTTGCGGCAGGTATGTACAGCCAAAGTTCATCGTCGGCGCCGGTGTGATCTATCAGAAGGGTAGCGATACCCCTGGCATCTGCGGGGAAGTCAAAACGGGTCATCCTCCGGTTGTCGGTTTTTCCGGCCTGTAGCTTCATGTAACTGGACACCTTTCTGATCTGTTGGGCGCCGTTATCTCCGGTCAGAACAAAAGTTGCCTTCGAGTCGGCGCCGGTTACCAGAGTGGAACGCCAGCTTCTGTCCATGAGGCTCGCGGGATCGGAACCCACGGCATCGGGCTGCTCAGAGGCCTGCAAGCTCCAGGATGCCAGCAGCAGAATGCAAGCCGATATGGGGGAGGCCCCGGCTACCAGGCGAGTTGAATCAGTCATGGTCTTCTCCTTGGTCGATGTTGCGGTAGGGCGTCAAGGGCTGCAAAGGGCGTCGGCCACTCCGCCACGCTTGGATCGTCCGCAGCACACCATGACTGCGGTGACTCACTTCGAGGCGTGTACGGCATCGGAGCTCATCAGTTTTCGCGGAAATAGCGCGGCGGGACGTAACAGAATCAATAGAGCAGGGAACAGCGTGAGGGATGCCAGTGCGCTGCCGAACATGGCAAAGCTAACCAACACTCCAAGCCAGAGATGTACGTTGTAACCGATGGAAGCGACCAAGCCGAGAAAGCCCCCAGCGACCGCGCTCGCTACGAAAAGCACCGCCTTGCCAGCAGTGCGATAGGTCTCCCCAAGGGCTCCACTGACGTCATCCGGATCAAGCGATAGGAACGCACGCATTCTCATGCCGAAATAGATCGCATAGTCGGCTCCAATACCGACGGAGATCGCAACTATCGTTATGGTTGCCACGTTCAGCGGGAACGACAGGACGGTCATCGCGGCGAAGCCCAAAACGGTTGCCGCCAGCAAAGGCACGGTGACAAGAATACCCATCACGACGGATCGGAATAGAAGACCGGAGATGACGGCTGCCAGAAGGAGGATCTGCGCCATATTGATGAGCTTCATTTTGACGAAGCTTTCGTTAACGGAAAGGGTG
>JAPKCZ010000539.1 GCA_028822745.1 Kiritimatiellia bacterium
GCTAACGGACCTTTCCATGCCCGGTATGACGGGGATCGAAATTCTGCAGGGTGTGGCCGCTATTGACAGTTCGATTGTTAAAATTGTCATGACCGGATACGCCACCGTGGATACGGCCGTGGACTGTCTGCGCGAAGGGGCATACGATTTTATTCAGAAGCCGGTTCGAATGGGCGAGCTTTCCGCACTCATAAAGCGGGCACTCGAGTACAGGCGTTTGAAGCTTGTGAACGCGACGTATCAGACGGGTCTTGAACAGATGGTCCGCGAGCGCAGCGAAAAACTGGTTTCCACGCTTGAAGAGGTGCGTCACTCCTATAAATTCACACTCGAAGCTATGATCGCCATGCTAGATGCTCGTGAACGACAAACGGGACAGCATAGCGTGCGTACGCGCGACCTTGCCGTTGAACTTGCACGTTCGATGGGGCTCAGCGGCGATGAGCTCGATGTGATCTCCGATGGCGCTTTTCTGCATGACATTGGAAAGATTGCGGTGCCGGATGCCATTCTATTGAAAGCGGGCCCACTCATCGAGGAGGAGTGGGAGATTATGAAGAAGCATTGCGAGACGGGATACGATATTATTTCTTCAAGTCCGTATCTCGAGCAAGCCGCGGAAATTGTTTATGCACACCATGAAAAGTTCGAAGGTGGCGGCTACCCGCGTGGCCTTAAGGGCGACGCAATCTGTCTAGGGGCACGAATTTTCGCGGTGATTGATGCTTATGACGCGATGCGCTCGAACCGGGTTTATCGCGCCTCAATTCCGGTAGAACTTGCCGTTGAAGAGATTCGTAAATGTAGTGGTACGCAGTTTGACCCGGCCGTTGTCGAAGCATTTTTGGATCACCGTGAACGTTTGGAAATCATGCTGGTGGAGCGAATGGACGATTTTGTTCCAGACCATATACTGAGTACGGCCACGTCGGAATTGGACTGAGCCTGTGCTGTCTGTAAAGTCGCCCTTTGGCGTGAGCGTGGCTAAGGCAGGTGTCGCGCTTCTTTCAATTTGCGGGGAAGATATTCTTCGAGCACGAAATTGAGCCCGTGTTTCGCGAAGGCCTGCTGCTCGATGCGAACACCCATTTTTAGCATCTGATTTAAAGCATCCTGCCACTCTTTGTGATGGCGGATGAATGGGTCGTTTTTCAGCGCATCCCGCGCACGCTTGATGTCGACATCTTCCAGAGGGTGGGTTGCATCCTCAAGATCGTAATCCAGGATATCCTGTGGCGTAACGCCTAAAAAGCGGGCCTGCGGAACACAGAAAAAGCGATTGATGTGGGCCGCTTGGCCAGAGCCGACTTTCAGTGTTCGGTAGATGTTGCAGTACCCGTAAGGGTCGCCATCCGTAAAGACGAGCACGGGTAGCGACTTCTCGTCGGCCAGACGGCGAACAAAGCGGCGGCAGGCGCGTGTGGGAACGCCGCTCATGGAGATCAGAATGCAGTTTCGTTTCTTGTAAAACTCGTGATGCACAAGTCGCTGAAAGAGTGAGGACGTTTCGATAACAAGAATGAATGCGGCACTGCTTTCAAACTTTAGCTGTTCAACGCGCGAAGGAATGCTCCATGCGCCGGACCCGAGCTTGGCGCAATTTATCTTCACGGTTTCACCGCTCACGGGGTTTTGATCAATGACGGTCAGCGGCCCGGTGACGTCGCCACCGCGTTCTTCCGGAATATAGCCCAGCTGCTCACGGTTGACGGAGAGGGTGGCCTCCATGTCATCGAGCAAGGCGTCACTTTCGGGCTGCTGTTCAAAACGGCACGGTCCCCAGCTCTTGCTGTTGTAGTAGATCTCACGTTTACCCGCGATATCGTTCTTGTCGAGCAGGTCCATTTTGGTTGTCGCCATTAAACGCATCGATTGTGCGAACGTCTTAACGGTGTTGTACGTCAAGGCACGCTCTGACATCTTGCCCAATATTTCGAAATGGCCACGCTTTAGGTCGTATTTAACGTTGGACAAGGAACGCACCGGAAAGCGCATTTTGGGCTTTTTGTGTTTGAGAATGTCAGCATGGATGGACGTGATCAGGTCGACGATACGACGGCCGGCTTCCGCGCGCGAAATCGGTTTCGGACGTGCTGGCACTTTGCCCTTCCGTGCCGATGATTTCGTGGATGACGTTGTGGTTGGGGAAGGTTGTGGCGCAGCCTTTTTCTTCGACGCTTTTTTTGCGACCTTCTTTTTCGTGACCTTCTTTTTCGGAGGGGTTGCCATGGTTTTATCCTGATAGGGGTGTTTGGCCCGTCGGCTGTGTCGTGTCGCTATACATCGAGATGTGAGCGTTCCAACATATCATTGAGTTTGGTGACGATTTTTGTTTCCTGCTTTTCGGAAAGTTCAAGCGCCTGGCGAATGCCGAGCGCAAGATGAGGAATGTACGTGGACATGTAGTCACGCTTTCGTTCTGCTTCCGCCAAG
>JAPKCZ010000540.1 GCA_028822745.1 Kiritimatiellia bacterium
GACAGGCGGCAATCCGGCCCGAATGGGCGAAGTGCAGATATGGGACGTAGCGAAAAGAGCCCTGACACTCTCGGTGCCCGTGACCTTTGACACTGGGTACGGAGCCAGCTGGTCGCCGGATGGAAAGCACCTGGCGTTCGGATGTGCAGATAACTCGGCCCGAGCCATCGAGGTAATGACAGGAAAGCAGGTGTTCTTTCAGGCCGCCCACACCGGCTGGGTGTTTGACACTGTGTACGACACAAAAGGTGAACACCTCATCTCTGTAGGACGCGACATGACTACAAAGTTGACCGTGTTTAAAACCTCACGGTTCATTGACAATATTACCTCCATCACCCCCAAGGCCTTGAAAGGCGGTCTTGCAACGATTGCACGGCACCCGAAGCGAGATCACATTCTGGTAGGCGGCTCGGATGGTGCGCCGCAAATTTTCCGTGTCTTCCGCCAAACAAAACGTGTCATTGGCGACAACGCGAATCTTATCCGCAAATTCCCGGACATGCCGGGGCGCGTGTTAAGCGTACGTTACAGCAAAGATGGCTCGGTATTCGCAGCGGGCAGCGGGCTCGACGGTAAGGGGCAGGTGGTCATCTACTCGGCCAATGTGCCCGACAAGATCCCGGATGACATTAAAAAGATCATGGCCAAGCGTGTTCAACAACGTAAGCCACAGGAGATCATCAAGGTCGACAAGTTCCAGACCGACGGCATCAAGGAGATTGCCAAGGTAGATGTGTCAGATAGCAGCATCTACGCGCTGGCCATCAGTCCGGACGGTAAAACGGTGGCTGCGGCAGGATCCGATGGTCAGGTCCGGTTCATCAACGCGTCGGATGGCAAAGTCACAAAAGCCTTCGTGCCGGTGAATGTTGAGAAAGCTGGTGTGGCCAAGAGCACGGTCAAAGCACCAACGCTCAAGCCGGACATCCCAGTGAAGGAGTCACTGCCAAAGGGCGTAACGGTGCAATCATTGATGATTAATCCAAAGGCATTGGCACTGACGAGTCCGATCGATTACGCGCAGGTACTTGTGAACGCAAAGCTCTCGACGGGCGATGTGGTTGATGTGACGCGACTGGCGAAACTGAAGATCAGTGGAGCGGCGACGGTTTCGCTGCGCGGCATTGTGACCCCGATCAAAGATGGAGCGGCGACGTTGACGGTGGAGTTGGGTGGCAAGTCGGCCAGCGTTCCGGTGAAAATCTCAGGCAATAACGGCGGGCACAAGGCGAATTACATCCGCGATGTGACGCCCGTACTCTCGAAGGTCGGATGCAACGCTGGCACCTGTCACGGGGCGAAGGACGGCAAGAATGGATTCAAACTATCGCTGCGTGGATACGACCCAATCTACGATGTGCGGGCCTTCACAGATGAGATTGCATCGCGGCGCGTGAATCTCGCCTCTCCGGATAACAGCCTTATGCTGATGAAAACCACCGCTGCTGCGCCACACACGGGCGGGCAGGTCATTACGCCCGGTGGCAAATATTACCGCATCATACACAACTGGATTGCCAATGGCGCGAAGCTCGATCTCAAGTCACCACGCGTGAAATCGATTTCCTTGTCGCCGGAAAACCCCGTGGTGCAGGAGCTTGGCTCACGGCAGCAGTTTCGCGTGGTGGCAACTTACTCGGATGGCACCGCACGGGACGTAACGGCCGAGTCGATCATCGAAAGCGGCAACGCAGACATCGCCTCCCACGATAAGCGCGGCCTACTGAAAACATTGCGGCGAGGCGAGGCGCCGGTATTAGCGCGCTTTGAAGGCGCCTATGCGGCCACCACATTAACGGCGATGGGCGATCGCTCGGGCTTCGTCTGGAAACAGCCCGAAACGTGGAACAAGGTTGACGAACTGACAGCGGCAAAGTGGGAGCGCAGGAAAATACTGCCCTCAGGACTGTGCTCGGACTCCGAATTCATCCGGCGCATATACCTTGACCTAACGGGATTGCCGCCATCAGCAGGCGTGGTTAAAAAATTTATCACCGACAAGCGCGACACGCACACGAAGCGTAATGAGGTCATTGACCAGCTTATTGGCAATGAAGATTACATTGATCGCTGGGCGAACAAGTGGGCGGATTTACTGCAGGTAAACCGCAAGTTTCTAGGACCCGAAGGCTCGAAAATATTTCGCGATTGGATTCGGAACGAAGTGAAGGTCAACACGCCTTACGACGAGTTTGCTCGAAAGGTGCTGACCGCCACCGGCTCAAATAAGGAAAATCCGCCGGCAAGCTATTATAAGATTCTACGTAAGCCAGATGAGACGATGGAGAACACCACTCACCTCTGGCTAGCTACGCGCTTTAACTGCAACAAGTGCCATGATCACCCTTTCGAAAGGTGGACGCAGGACCAGTATTATGAAATGACGGCGTTTTTTGCTCAGGTGGGCCTGATGAATGATGCC
>JAPKCZ010000033.1 GCA_028822745.1 Kiritimatiellia bacterium
ATCAAATCACAATACTCAGGAACCGAAGCCCTTGTCTGTGAGATATGTAATGACACCACCGACGGTCGTCAGCTTTTCAGCGTCTTCGTCAGGAATTTCAGCGCCGAATTCTTCTTCAAACGCCATGACGAGTTCCACCGTGTCGAGCGAGTCGGCACCGAGGTCGTCAATGAATGATGCTTCCGCAGTCACCTGCTCGGCATTAACACCCAACTGTTCTACGATAATTTCTTTTACTTTTTCATCCAAAGCCATGATCTATCTTCCTTCCTATTAAAAAACGTTCGTTTTCCCTAACCCGCAAAACCCTTACATCACCATTCCACCGCTGATCGTCAGCACCTGACCCGTCATATACGATGACGCATCGCTCGAGAGAAACGCCACCACATTGGCAACGTCTTCTGCCTGACCGAAGCGCGACATGGGAATGACATCCAACATCTTCTGCTTCACGTCATCGGACAATGCATCCGTCATCTTGGTCTGAATGAAACCCGGCGCGACAGCATTGGCCCGAATACCGCGACTCGCCAATTCTTTGGCAGCCGACTTGGTCAATGCAATCACCCCTGCTTTTGAGGCCGCATAATTACACTGACCGGCATTGCCGATCAAGCCAATAATGGAGGCGATATTGACGATGGCGCCCGCGCGCTGCTTCATCATGATTTTGGATGTGGCCTTGGTGAAATTAAAAGTGCCCTTGAGGTTTACGTCGATGACCGAGTCCCAGTCCTCTTCACTCATTCGCACCAGGAACGTATCTTTGGTAATCCCAGCATTATTGACCAGAATATCGATGCTTCCAAAATCGGCATGAATGGCGGAAACGGCGTCCTGTACGCCCTGCGTGCTGCGAACATCAACCGTGTAGCCTTTGGCCTTACGACCCAATGCTTCAACAGCAGCAGCGGTGTCAGACAGCCAATCGGCATCCAGATCGCAAAGCGCCAGATCAGCCCCTTCGCTTGCCAGTTTTTCGGCGATTGCTCTACCAATACCGCGAGCGGCACCAGTGACCAATGCAGTTTTTCCTTCAAATACACCCATTATGTCACTCCTTCGTCATTCTCTTGATCGAACCCCAACCTGGGATACTGACCTTTTCAGGCCGCATCTGTCTTTAATTTTTCTACAGAAGCCTCAAGACTAGCCACATCCTGCACATTAGCCAAGCCTGCTTGGCGGTCAATCCGCTTAATCAACCCGGACAACACCCGGCCCGGCCCGGCTTCAACGTAGGCACCAACACCATTGGCGGAGAACCAGCCGATGCTGCCAACCCAATCGACGGATTGCGTGACCTGCTCGATCATGACACGTCGAATCGCATCCGGATCGCCGTGCGGTTCTGCCGTCACATTGGCCACAACCGGAATCCGTGGGGCATTAAACGTCATATCCGCAAGACATTCAGCCAGCGCATCCGCCGCCGGCTGCATGAGACGCGAATGGAAGGCGCCGGCAACATTGAGGACGATGGTTTTCTTGGCGCCCGCTTCGGTGCAGCGCTCGGCCGCCAGAGTGATTTGATCCTTGGGGCCGGATAACACGATTTGCTCGGCTGAGTTAATGTTGGCCATCTGGACATTGGTCGCGTCACAGATCGGACCAAGCGTCGCGCGGTCAAGACCGATGACACTGACCATGCCGCCAGCCTGCGCGTAACACGCCTCCTGCATAAAGCGACCGCGTGCTTCCAATGCGCGCAAGGCATCCTCAAAGGAAAGAACCCCAGCATAACAGAGCGCGCTCCACTCCCCAAGACTCAAGCCCGCGGTCGCCGCAAAGGAAAGATCGGGCATTTGGGACGCTAACGCTTTCTGACACGCCAGACTCGTCACAAAAATAGCCGGCTGGCAGTGATTGGACTTGGTCAGGGCCTCATCGGGCCCATTGAAACAGATGTCAGACAAGCTGTAGCCAAGCGCAGCGTCGGCGCGATCATACAGTTCTCGGCATTCAGGATAGGTCTCGGCGAGATCCGCTCCCATACCCACTTTTTGTGCGCCCTGACCGGCGAAAACGAGTGCTCTATTTGCCATGTCCCCATTCCATTACGGTTGCGCCCCATGTAAACCCACCGCCAAATGCGACGAACAACACGATATCACCCGGCTTGATGCGCCCATCTCTTACGGACTCATCCAAGGCGACAGGCACCGATGCACCGGACATATTGCCATAACGGTTTAGATTGATGCAAAATTTATCAATATTTCCGTCGAAGCGGTTGGCGATAGCATTGATAATTCGCATGTTGGCCTGATGCGGCACAACCCAGGTGACGTCATCCCATGTGAGATTCGCCTTTTCAAGGACCTTCGTAGCGGCGTCACACATGCAACGTACAGCATGCTTGAACACTTCGTTGCCCGCCATTTTCATGTACTGCAGGCGCTGGTCAATGGTTTCCTTCGTCGTTGGATTTCGACTGCCACCACCAGGAATATTCAAAAGGTGAGCCAGTCCGCCGTCCGATCCCGCAACGCTCTCAAGAATGCCACGTCCGTTGTTGGTTTTACGCTGCAACACAGCCGCGCCGGCTCCATCGCCAAAGAGAACGCAGGTTGCGCGATCCTCCCAGTCAGTAACCGTGCTTAGTTTTTCACCGCCAATAACCAACGCCGTCTCCACACTTCCGCCATCGAGAAAGCGCCGTGCGGTATCCAACGAAAACAGAAAACCGGAACAGGCCGCTTCGATATCAAAACAGAACGCGTTAGAGGCGCCAATTTTGTGCTGCACGAAACAGGCCGTGCTCGGAAACACCATGTCCGGCGTGACGGTGGCCACAATGATGAGTCCAACCTCTTCGGCAGCAACGCCCGCTTGCTCTAAAGCACGCGTCGCGGCGACGGCACACATGTCCGACGTCGCCTCATCGTCTGCGGCAATGCGGCGCTCGCAAATACCAGTGCGGGATTGAATCCACTCATCCGTCGTGTCGATAATCTTGGACAGGTCATCATTGGTCAACACCTTGGAAGGCAAATAGGAACCCGTACCAACAATTGCTACGGAATGTCCACTGTGCTCACTCATTCGCTGATCGCTCCGTTTACTGCAGCCACGCGTTCGACGATGGCATTATTCAAATCCAGTTCAACCGACTCCGCCGCGACACGCACGGCGTGGAAAATAGCTCGTTCTGACGATGCCCCGTGCGTAATGATGCAGACGCCGTTCACACCGAGCAGCAACGCGCCCCCGTGCATTTCAGGGTCCATCGTCTTTTTCATATCGCGAAACGCCCCTTTAAGGATCGCCGCGCCAAACATACGAATAGGCGTCTTTACAAATTCACGCTTCATCCAATGCGCCATGGCATGCGACACGCTTTCCGCTGTTTTCAAGATGATGTTACCCACAAACCCGTCGCAAACAGCCACGTCCATATCGCCTTCAAAAATATCGTGACCTTCAACGTTCCCTTTAAAGTTGAGCGGCGAACGCTCAAGGAATTTGAACGTTTCCTTTGTAAATTCGTTGCCCTTAATGTCTTCACCGCCAATGCTCACCAGACCGACAACGGGGTTCTCGGCGTGCATGATCATTCGAGAATAGACGGAACCCATGGCGGCGAAATGCCCCAGCATTTTCGGCGTGCAGTCCGTATTCGCCCCAGCATCAATCAACACGATGGGTTGTTTCTGAGTCGGCAACACAGCCGCGATCGCCGGACGGTCCACCCCTTCCAAGGTGCGCAGCTTCAGGGTTGCAGCCACCACGACAGCGCCAGTATTGCCCGCGGAGACCACCGCGTCGGCGCGTCCGGCCTTGACGAGATCCACGGCTCGCCCGATGGACGAATCCTTTTTACGGCGCACAGCTTGGGCCGGAGCCTCATCCATGCCAACGATTTCGGTGGCGTGGACAATCTCCAGCTTTTCGTTCTGGGCGTTTTCAGGACCGAGCTCTGCCCGAATTGCGGACTCGTCACCCACCAAATAAATGCGGGTGACCGAGGGTAATTCGCGGGCAGCCTTTAAGGCACCTTTAACGATTTCCTGGGGCGCGAAATCGCCCCCCATTGCGTCAACAGCAATGCGCATGGCAGGGGCGCGTTACGCCGCTTCGATTGTTTTGATCTGTCGACCACGATAGTACCCGCAAGATTCGCATACGCGATGGGGAACCTGTGGTGATCCACACTGTGGGCACGGTTTCGCAGCCACATAACTCTTTGTGTGGGAGGCCTTACGCGAACGCAGGCGACTCTTCGACACTTTTCTTTTTGGAACAGCCATGCTATTTCCTCTGTTTCACCTCGAGATGGTCCAGCTTGCCCCAGCGGTCATCCGCTGGTTCAGGTTTACACGAACACACGTCCGTATTTAAATTCTGGCCACATTTTGGACACCGTCCTTCGCACGTTTCCGCGCAGATCGGGTACCCGGGAAAGCGAAGGATCATAGATTCACGGAGGTCCGGGGTCAAGTCCACAAAATCTATTCCTTTTTCGACGTAACGAAGCACGCCATCACGGTCATTTTCCGTATGTTCGGCGTCATCCCCCTCCACCCCAGACTTGACGCGCTCCAAATCCAGGTCAAGGGCCACAGAATAGTCCAAATCTCTAACCATTTCGTCGTAAAAGTCCCCACAACGGCTACAGCGGAAGGCGAAAGGAGCCTCCAGACGACCCCGGGCAATGAGCATCTCAGACACGACACAGACGTGTATTTCGTAACGCAACGGGCCCTTTGCTATCAGATCCCCGTCGTCGACCAACTCGAACATCTCCGGATCCAGATCACCTTTATAAGTGCGCTCGTTCTCTGTTAAATCAGTTAATTTGACCTTCATGAGACATCTTTGCTGTACTTGGCCTTCACGGCGCTGGCCACATTATCAGGAAGAAACCGCGCCACATTTCCCCCCAGCGCAGCAACCTCTTTGATGCGGCTGGAACTGATATAACTGTTGGTTTCATTGGGCATCATGAAGAGCGTTTCGATCTCAGGATCCAACTTGCGGTTGATCAGGGCCATTTGAAACTCATACTCAAAATCCGTAAACGCGCGCACGCCGCGAATCAGAACACGCGCGCCGCGACTGCGTAAATAGTCGATCAGCAGACCATTAAAGGTGTCCACTTCCACATTTTCAATGCCCGCGACCGCGTCACGCGTCAGCGCAAGCCGTTCGTCGAGCGAAAAAAGCGTGCTTTTCGGGGTGGATTCGGCCACGGCCAACACAATATGATCAAAAATTCCCGCGCTACGCAGCGCCAGATCATAATGCCCAAGCGTCAGCGGATCGAAGGTTCCGGGATAAATTGCGATTCGTTCCATAGCCACGCATTATCGGACTTCGGGCACAAATAACAAGCTTTGAAGCAGGGCTTACGCCGCCGAATCGCTGCGCTGGTAGATAAGAACCCGCGCCGTGCCATAGGTTCTGTTGCGCAGCAATGCCCAGCCCGACCGGGAGATCACAGCGCCGCGCTTGGCTTGTTCAATAATCAAAAAGCCCTCCGGCTTCAGCGCCTTGCCGTCGACAACGCGGTCAAAGAGTTTCCCCAGGACAGGATCCACCAAAAAAGCACCACCCTCATCCCGCTGCACCTCCGCATAGGGTGGATCGGCAAAAATGATGTCAAACGGCGCGCCCGGCAAACCCGCCAGGTCCACACGCAGCGCGTCGCCGCGTAGCGCGAACCCACCATCCAGAGTGAGTTCGGCCAAGTTTTCCTTAATCACCTTGAGCGCAGGCGCATGCGATTCGACCCATGTGGCCCGTGCCGCACCGCGACTCAGCGCCTCCAGCCCAACGACACCCGAGCCCGCAAAAAGATCGAGAAAATGAGCGCCCGGCACGAAATCGACCAACATGGAGAACAAGGCCTCGCGGACTTGATCCTGCGTCGGACGCAGTCCCGACTTCGGAACCCGCAACCGTCGCCCCTTACACTCGCCACCACTGATCCGCATAAATCAAAACTTCCTACGCTCAAACGCCATCTTGCCCGCACTCGGATCGTCAGCCTCTTGCCAACACCGTCTACAGGAGCCAACGAAGCCTAATCCAGCCAACCTGAACATGTAAAGCAATGCGCTCGGTCGAACGCAAAGATTTGACTACCGCGAAAGCTTGCCTTAAACTCCGCGGTTTTCTGAGCTACAGATACTTATGTACCCAAATTAGGAGTTAAAAGTTTAATGACCCTTCCGTTGATTCTTTTGTTTTGCGGTGCCGCCCTTGCGCTCGGATATGCGTTCCTTAGATCACGCTGGATTTTCAACCAGCCTGTTGAAAGTGATCTACTCAGAAAAATTGGCGGCTATGTCGCCGATGGGGCGATGGCATTCCTGTCACGCGAATACCGCGTCCTGATTCCCTTTGTTCTCGTTGTCACAGGACTACTCTGTCTCGGCAACCAAGGTCATTTACGTTGGCAGTCCCTCTCGTTCCTCCTTGGCGCGAGCTGCTCTGCCCTCGCCGGTTTCATAGGAATGAAAGTGGCAACGGCCGCCAACATGCGTACGACCCATGCCGCGAAAACGGGCCTAAACGAAGCCCTGCGCGTCGCCTTTACCGGCGGATCCGTTATGGGCATGAGCGTTGTCGGTCTGGCCATGCTCGGCATCGCAATCGTGATGGCCGTTGGCTGCAAGATGATTGGTGCCGACGCAGAGACCCTTCGCATCAGCGTACTTCCAATTGTATCCGGGTTCTCACTCGGCGCATCGTCGATCGCTCTCTTTGCGCGTGTCGGCGGCGGCATCTACACCAAAGCGGCCGACGTCGGCGCTGATCTTGTCGGAAAAGTGGAAGCCGGCATCCCCGAAGATGATCCCCGCAACCCAGCCACGATCGCGGACAACGTGGGCGACAATGTCGGCGACGTCGCCGGCATGGGCGCAGACCTTTTTGAATCCTACGTCGGTTGCTTGATCGGCTGCATGATCCTCGGCCTAGCCGTTGATGGCTCTACCGACGTCCAAAAAAATCTACTCGTACTTCCGCTGGTGTTGAGCGTACTTGGTTTAGTCGCCAGCATCATCGGTGTCTTTTTCGTGCGCGCCAAACCCGGCCGATCCCCGCAAGGCGCACTCAACGCAGGCTCAACCGTCGCCGCGCTGATCACCGCCATCGGCACCTACCCCATCTGTCGCTCCGTTCTCGGTGACGGCATGATCGCGGGAACGATCGGTTCCGGCCGCATCTTCCTCGCATCCGTCACTGGCTTAGTCGCCGGCCTGGCCATCGCTTCGTTGACAGAATTCTTCACCGGCACCGGCAAGAAACCTGTCAACATCATCGTCAAAGCCTGCGAAACAGGCGCCGCAACGAACCTGATCACCGGCATGGGCATCGGTATGCTCTCAACCCTGTTCCCCGTGATGGTCATCTGCGCAGCCATGCTGACAACCTTCTCCTTGGCGGGCATGTACGGCATCGCCATCGCCGCCCTCGGCATGCTGCTCACGCTCGGCATCCAACTCGCCGTTGACGCCTACGGCCCGATCGCCGACAATGCTGGCGGGCTGGCCGAAATGTCCCAATTCCCACCCGAAGTTCGCAAGATCACCGACGAACTGGACGCGGTCGGCAACACCACGGCCGCCATCGGCAAGGGCTTCGCCATCGGGTCCGCCGCCTTAACCGCCATCATTCTCTTTTCGGCATTCAGGGAAACGGTCGGTGTCAGCAGCATCGAATTGACAGACCCCAAAGTCATGGTAGGCATTCTACTTGGCGCCGCCGTGCCTTACCTCTTCTCCTCGCTCGCCATGATGGCCGTTGGTCGCGCGGCCTTCGCCATGATCGAAGAAGTACGCCGTCAGTTCCGCACCATCCCCGGATTGCTCGAAAACAAGGCTGAACCGGATTACGCAAAGTGTGTCGACATCAGTACCACCGCCGCACTGAAAGAAATGATGCTGCCCGGCCTGCTCGCCGCATTGACACCTGTCGTTGTCGGATTCGCGGGTGGCGTCGGCATGCTGGCGGGCCTCTTAACCGGCGTCACCGCTTCGGGTGTCGTACTGGCAATCTTTATGTCCAACACCGGTGGTGCATGGGACAACGCGAAGAAGATGATCGAAGACGGCGCAGCGGGCGGCAAAGGTTCCGAAGCCCACACGGCCGCCGTCGTTGGCGACACCGTTGGCGACCCTTTCAAAGATACAGCCGGTCCATCCCTCAACATTCTGATCAAGTTGATGGCCGTTGTCTCCTTGGTCATTGCACCCATGCTCAAAATCTATTTCGATCTCTAAGCATGGCGTGACATGTCGGATGCGATGGGCGCCCCCAAGGCATCTAGCAATCATGGACATTTTCAAAACGCTTTACCGCGATGAAAACCTCATCGCGATCGACAAACCGAGCGGACTCCTCGTGCACCGCTCGCGTCTTTCGACCGACCCAATTGCTGCCCTGCAGTTGGTTCGCGACCGGATCGGACAACGCGTTTACCCCGTCCATCGCCTCGACCGCCCGACATCAGGCGTCCTCCTCTTCGCGCTCAACTCGGCAACCGCAGCGCTGCTAAAAAAGACATGGGACGCAGGGCAGGTCAGTAAGCGCTATCTGGCCATTGTACGGGGATGGACCGATGCCGCTGGCGACATTGACTGGGCCGTCCGTGAATCCAAAGATCACCCGACTCAGGACGCACGCACCTCCTACGAACGTCTTGCCACAGCAGAATTGAACATTCCCGTTCCGCCGCATCCAACCACGCGCTATTCACTCGTGGCCGCCACACCCCACACTGGACGCATGCATCAAATCCGCAAACACATGGCGCACCTGCGCCACCCAATCATTGGCGACACCACCCATGGCGAAAAGCGACACAATGTGATTTTCGAAACGCGCTATGACGTGCGTCGCTTGCTACTGTTCGCCCAATCACTAAGCCTGCCCCACCCGCACACCAGCGAACCGCTCACGATTGAAGCAGGGCTGCCGGACGCCTTTCGAACCATCGGCGAGGCATTCGGCTGGACCATTCCAGAAACAACCCCACCGCCGCGCGAGCGCGACCCCGCATTGACCGAACGCTGCGCCGAAGATTAGACGGGATGCTGCCCCGCGCAGCCGACTCGAGGATCGGCCTAGCCTATCGGGTACGGCTTTCTACCGCAGCGTCTCTTCAATATACTGCAACTGCGTCCGCAAGTCGTTGACTTCACGTTGCCAGAAGTCATCGCTACCCCAGTCCGGGTACATGGTCTGAAAACGATAGTCATGCACTTGATGGCTGCACCAGGCCAGGAAGTAGATGATCCGCATCGCACGTAGCGGTTCAACCAACTGCGCGGTTTGATCATCAAATTCACGAAACTGTTCATATCCCTTGAGCAGCGCATTCCATTCGCGACGACAGTCCGCCAAGCGCCCCGGAAGCAGAAGCCACATATCCTGAACCGGTGGACCCATCATCATGTCATCGAAGTCAATGATGGCCAGTCCCTCATCCATACGATCCAACAGATTCCCGCAATGGCAGTCACCGTGAATGCGAATGAACTCCACGTCGTCAAATGCATCATGAATACGATCCAGAATCGTATGCGCAATATCATCAAAATCATCAGCGTGGCGCCCAGCAAGGAACCCGCCATCAAGCAAGTGGTCCACATGATCGGAGATGGTTGCGCCGGGATGTAAATCCGTACGCGATGCCGCCTCACGTCGACTCCCGGCGACATGGACGCGCCCAATCAACCGTCCAACGCGCGTCCAATCGTCAAGGCTATTGATCTCCAACTGCCGGCCGAGACGTCGCGGATAGACCGCGATATAGATACCATCGAAAACAAGAAGCGTCTCACCCCCGGCACCGACGATCGGGGGCACGACCGGAATTTCATCCACAGCACAGTCAGCCACAAAATCCAACTCGTCCTGCAGAGCGTCGCGCGTCCATCGCCCAGGGCGATAAAATTTGGCCACATAACGCTTGTCGTCACACGCCTGAAGATCATAGACCCGATTGATGTAGCTGGGCAGAGGCGTGGCCATACCGTTCAAGCGCACCCCCAACGCGTGCTCAACGGCATTGAGCATGACGTCCGGCGTCAGGTCTTGAAAATCAGATTGTGGTGCAGCATCCATAGGTCAGTTTTTCTGAAAACGGGCAGGCGAAACGCCGATCAGCGCCACAACATTCGCACGCCAACAAGGATAACGACGACACCAAAGACACGCTGCAGAACAAGTGCGGGCAATTTCGCCGCGAGCGTGCTCCCGATGTTCGCGCCCACAACGGCAAAAACGGCCAACAACAGAATCACGCCGATGTTGAGCTTGATGTCTGGATTCCAATGGTAGCGCAGCGCACTCATCAGCGCCATGGGCACCATCACAGCAAGGCATGTGCCCTGAGCCACCTTCTGTGGCATGTGCATCAACATGACCAACGCAGGTACAAGAAAGATTCCACCGCCAAGTCCGAGGAGCGCACCGAACGTACCGCCCAACAGACCAAGAAGCGCCAACCACACCCATTGCATGCCAACAATTGCTTCCATCTCAGACTTCCTCCGGTTGTTAAAACGCAACCCGCGACCGTTCATCCGCGAGCCGACTCATGCATCTGCATCGCCCGGATCAGCCGGATCGTCGAGCGCTTCGCCGAGAAACTTTGGGTTGTTGCCTGCGATCACAAGAACAACCTCGCCCTTGACCTTTTTGTCCGCAAACGCTTCTGCGAGCGACGGAAGAAACCCACGCGAGACGCGCTCGAACTTCTTGGTGAGCTCCATGCACACGGCCGCTTGCCGATTGCCCAGGGCCTCTGCCGCGGCGCGTAAGGTCTTTCCGATGCGCATGGGTGATTCATACACAACCATTGTGTGCGGCAAATCTTTGTCTGTTTCGAAAAATCGAACACGCGCGCCTGACTTGCGAGGCGGGTAGCCCCTAAACGTATAGCTGGACGTCGACAAGCCTGACATGAGCAACGCCACGGGAACCGCCGATGCCCCGGGAATAACATCGAAAGGAATCTCGGCCTCAATCGCAGCAACAATGATGCGATAGCCGGGGTCACTGATACCGGGATAGCCGCTATCGGTGCAAACGGCAACGCTCTGTCCGGCCTGCAACGATTCAATCAGGCGCGGGATCACACGCATTTCATTGGCCTCAAAACACGATATGAGCCGGCTTTTGGCGGAAATATTAAAATGCGTCAGCAGGATACGCGTCCGACGCGTATCCTCACAGGCAATGATATCAGCATCGCGTAGTGTTTCGCGGCCACGATCAGTGAAATCACCAAGATTACCGATAGGCGTCGCGACAATGTGCAGCTTGGGCTCCAAGACATCCTCCGGAGAAACGGAAATGGGGCGAATGACGGGACTCGAACCCGCGACTTTCAGAATCACAATCTGACGCTCTAACCAACTGAGCTACAC
>JAPKCZ010000541.1 GCA_028822745.1 Kiritimatiellia bacterium
CCAAATGCTGGTGACTGGTCGCCTCTAAAAGATGTCGAGGTGCTCGACAAATATTCTGGACTGATCCACTTAAAAGAGCCATTTGCTCCAATCTGGTGGAGTACTTTACCTTACACGGGAGGTGCTATCCTGAGCAAGAAGGCAATGGAAGAAATGGGCGGTAAGTTTACGACCGACCCTAAAGTAACGGCAGGGCCATACAAAATTGAAAGTTGGGACCAAGGCCAACGGACAATCCTTGTGGCACATGATGGTTGGAACGGTGTAGCCCCTGCTTTTGATCGCCTTGAGCTGATTCCAATCAATGATCCGAAATTAGCAGAAGTTGCGTTTCAGGCAGGCCAAGTGGATATTACCCAAGTTGCCATCAGTTCTGTCCCAGGTATGCAAGCGTCTTTGACCGATGATGAGCTTCTTGAAGTACGCCCAAGCGCTGATTATTTTTGGCTGGGTCTGAATGCGGAAAATCCAGATTTGAAGGACGCGCGGGTTCGCGAAGCGATCAAAAAAGCAATTGATGTTGAGGCGATTATTGAAGGAGCTTACTTTGGTATCCCAGAACGCTCAACGGGGCTTGTCGCACCTGGTCTTATTGGCCACCGCGAGGAGGCTCAACCGGCACGTGATGTCCCAGGTGCAAAAGCATTACTTGCAGATGCCGGTATCACTTCACTTAATCTTGAGTTGGAACTTCAGAATTCAACAGATGAACAGACAGCAGGTCTAATTATTCAGGCGAATCTGGCGGAAATCGGTGTGAATGTTCAACTTAACGTGCATGAAAGCGGTACGTTTTGGAGCTTAGGTGACGAAAAAGGTGTCAATATGCAGATGACGCTTAAAACTTTCACCAGCCCGCCAGATCCAGCATGGTCTACCCAGTGGTTCCTTGAAGGACAAGCTGGCATCTGGAACTGGGAATGGTTCAAAAACGCTGAATACGAGAAACTGCATTACGCAGCATTGTCAGAAACTGATTTTGGCAAGCGTGCTGACATGTACGAGCAAATGCAGGAGCTGATGGATGCATCGCATTCCTTTGTCTGGCTGATCCATCCGCCTTTGGCTCGGGTTTACAAATCGTCGATCAACCCAGGCTTGATGCCCAATGGCGACTACAAACTGCAAGACTTCGCACCTGCGAACTAAGATGTATACCCCTTGCTGGCGGAGCCTCCCTTCGCCAGCAAGCTTTTAATTTCCTAACACAAAGGAAACGTTTATGTTTCGTGACAGCTATTCTCCCATTGACGTTTCTGTATCCGATCTCCCTTACCAAGTCATCGACGAGGAAATTTATATTCCAATCTCAGACGGCACACGTCTTGCCGCAAGGATTTGGAAACCAGTTGCAAGTAGAACAGATACATTCCCTTCACTCCTAGAATACATTCCGTACAGAAAGCGCGATGACACTCGTGTCCGGGATGAAGAGCGACACGCTTATCTCGCAGGACACGGCTATGTCTGCGTTCGCGTTGACATGCGGGGATCGGGCGATTCCGAAGGCATTCAGCTAGATGAATACCTACCGATTGAACAGCAAGATGGCCTGGAGATTATTGACTGGCTGTCAAAACAAAGTTGGAGTAATGGCAATGTTGGTATGTTTGGCCTGTCTTGGGGTGGGATCACCTCGCTCCAACTAGCAACACACCGACCGCCAGCGCTGAAAGCTATTGTGCCCGTCGGGGCTTCCGATGATCGTTATTATAATGACGGGTGTTATTTCGTTGGTGGTTTAGCTGGCGAAACAGTTGGTTGGGGTGGTGTCATGTTTGCTTTGAACGGCCGCCCGCCTGATCCTGTAATCTATGGTAATGAATGGCGGGATGCGTGGATGAAACGCCTCGAAGAACCACCTTTATTCATGAAAACATGGCTCGAACACCAGCAACGCGACGACTATTGGTTGCAAGGCTCAGTTTGCACGGATTATAGCCGCATCGAAATTCCCGTCTATGCGGTCTCCGGTTGGACAGATTGCTGGCCCAACACCGTGATGCGTCTGATGAAAAATCTTACCTCAGCCCGTAAGGGTCTGATTGGGCCATGGTCGCATTTTTACCCAGATCGGGCATTGCCCGGGCCAGGCGTGAATTTTCTAGATGAAATGCTTCGTTGGTTCGATCGCTGGTTGAAAGGCATCGAGAACGGGATTGAAGATGAACCGATGCTGACGTTATTCCGTCAGGAAGATGTCCCAGTTGATCCCTGCCATAATTGGCGCGATGGTGTTTGGCTTGACGCCCAGTCGTGGCCAGATGAAAGTCTGATGCATCGTGAGATTTGGCTTTCACCTGAGGGAACTTCAGATAGCCCTGCACAGGGACAAATGTCGATAAACTCGCCTCAATCTACCGGGATGATGAGTGGGGATTACATGCCAGGGTTCGGGGATATCCGCAAGGCGCAGATGCCTG
>JAPKCZ010000542.1 GCA_028822745.1 Kiritimatiellia bacterium
CAGCAATCCCCCCTGCCCGTTGGAATACGGCCCCGCCTAGCCCCGGGATTCGCATTTTTAGTCCTCGAATATCATCAAGCGACCGAATTTCGCGATTGAACCAGCCGGCCATTTGTACGCCCGAGTTCCCGGCAGCCAAGGGCACCAGTCCAAATGGTTCGTAAAGTTCCCGCCAAAGCGCCATGCCGCCACCATGGTGCAACCAACCATTCATCTCCTGAGCGGTCATACCAAAAGGCACGGTCGCAAACACTGCAGCTATCGGGATCTTGCCGCGCCAATAATATGCGGCTCCATGCCCCATCTCAGCAGTACCTGCAGAAACCGCATCAAATACCTCCATGGCTGGCACAAGCTCACCGCCTCTATAGACCTTTATCCGCAGTCGGCCCGCCGACATCTTGTCAACCAGTTCGGCAAGCTTTTCGGGCGCCGTTCCAAGCGCCGGAAAATTTTTTGGCCAGGTTGTAACCAGCTTCCACTGGAAGGTTGCCTGGGGTGCTCCTGATCCATCGTCCGTCACAGCCTCGTAAGATGATCCGTTGTCGCAACTTGCAATAAACGCTAGTGTCAAAAAGAAGACTTTTTTCATATTCAATCCAACGGCTCGAGATTTGCGTAGCCAGGCATAAGCCACTTCGACCCCACCTGGGCGAAATTCACTTGCACGCGAGCCCGCCCCCCTTGACCCTCGTATCGCAATACCACGCCCACACCGAATTTCTTATGCGCGACCCGCTGACCAATTTGCAATTCTCCTTCAGCTTTCGAAGCATTGGCATCTGAGCCTACCTTCCCCCTGCCAAACGCTTTGCTGATAGCGCCGCCGAGCCGCACTTCCTCGACGTACTCGCTCGGTATCTCGATAAGAAAACGTGAGGGTCCATTGTAGGAGTCCGTGCCGTAAAGGCGACGCGTTTCTGCGTATGTCAAATAGAGCTGGCGCATCGCGCGGGTCACCCCCACGTACGCAAGACGGCGCTCCTCTTCCATACGCCCCGGTTCCTCGAGGGATCTACGATGCGGGAACAGGCCTTCTTCCATCCCAGATAAAAAAACCAACGGAAATTCCAACCCTTTCGCCGAATGCAACGTCATCAATTGTACTGAAGGACCAGCTTCTGTCTGGTGCTCGCCGCTTTCGAGTGCGGCTTGGTCAAGAAATTCATTTAGTTCCGTGACGGGCCCGTTGTCACTACCGTCTTCTGCCAGTGGAAAAACCATGTCATCCCTAAACTGGCGACAGGCCACGAAGAGTTCTTCCAAGTTTTCCTTGCGGGCAAGCCCACGTTCGCCGCGTTCTTTTAAGTGGTATTCGATTAAGCCCGAGACCTCCACGCACCGCTCAGCGATGACGTGAAGCGGAGCATCCTTCAACTCCGCAGTGAGCTCATCAATAAGGCTCAAGAATTTCGAGAGGAGCGTTGCCGGTCGACTTTTAAATAGCTTTTCGTTCAAACCTTCTTTTGTGGCTTGCCATAGTGATATGCCACGCTCTCTCGCAATTCCACGGAGACCATCCAACGTTTTGTCCCCGATACCGCGTGGTGGTGTATTGATCACCCGTTCGAACGCAACATCGGATTGACGATCGCTGACGAGCCGCATATAGGCGAGCGCGTTTCGAATCTCCGCCCTCTCGAAAAAACGGAATCCACCGTATATTCGGTACGGTATATCACTGCGCAAGAGCGCCTCTTCCAAGACCCGGGATTGCGCATTACTTCTGTACAGAATGGCCGCTTCGTCCGCACTCGCCCCTTGATCGATCCATTCTTGAATGCGATCCGCAATAAATCGAGCTTCGTCTTGTTCGTTGTATCCCGAGTAAACACGTATTGAGTCGCCGTCGCCGGCATCCGTCCAAAGTTCTTTGCCAAGACGATCAACGTTGTTGCCAATCAGCGCATTAGCAGCCGAGAGTATCGTGCCCGTCGACCGATAATTTTGTTCCAAACGTATGACATCCACGGGGCTAAAATCTTTCGAAAATTGATGAATATTTTCGACTCGAGCGCCACGCCAGCCATATATTGATTGATCATCGTCGCCCACCGCCATGATGCGGCCTGATGTGCCAGCAAGTACCCGTAGCCACGCATATTGAATCGCATTGGTATCCTGGAACTCATCGACCAACAAATGACTAAATCGACGCTGGTAATGCGCAAGCAACTCTGGGTTTTCTAGCCACAGCTCGTGGCTTCTTAGCAGAAGTTCCGCAAAGTCGACCAGGCCACCCTGTTGACATAAAGCTTCGTAGGACTCATACACCTTGCGATGTGTTAGTTCGAATAAGTCGTCCGAAGCCGGTACCTGGTTTGCCCGTCGCCCCTCGTCTTTCTGCCCATTGATGAACCAGACTGCCTGCCGCGGTGGCCACTTATGTTCGTCCAAGTCGAACGTTCGCATCACCCGCTTCA
>JAPKCZ010000543.1 GCA_028822745.1 Kiritimatiellia bacterium
GCCAGTTTGCGCTGCTGCGCGGCGAGGTCAGCCAGTTGCTCCGGATTGGCGGTCTGGGTATTACGGGAAAGATCCTTATGGTGAGCTGCGACCGACAACGCGGCGTAAATCATTTTGACCTCGTCAGAGGGCTCTTCGATAATAACACCAAAAGGTGGCGGCGTGATGAGGTAGGCGAGGTTTTCCATCAACAACTGCATGTCCTCTGTATCAGCGACGAGGACATCCAACTCCTCTTCAACTTCGGATTTTGAAACATCCACAGTAATTACATCGACCAAGCCGCTCGAAGTATCCGCGTAGCGCTCCTCGCCGGTGAGCTTTTTCAGATCGCTGCCAAATCGCTCGAATTTCTTTTTCAATACATCTGCATCTAAAGCGTCCTCGGCCTGCTCTTGCCACTGCCGCATTTGATTACGAATCACAGCGCTTTGCGGCACGACCTCATACATAAATTCGGTAACCTCGAGGATGTAGCGATACTCCGGAGTCACCTTGTCAATCTTCGCTCGCAAGTCCTGGAGGGATTCCACAACAAAGGATTGCGCATCGAGCGTCTCCTCGATGTCATCGTCTTCTAAACCGATCGCGGCAGCATCCATATCTTCTTTGGCGAAGAGCATTACCGTACCTGATTCGATCTTGTGTGCCATAGGGTCGAGGGAAGTCAGCACCGCATCCACCGCATGAATCAGGTTCTTCTGCGGGATGACGAGGCCCAGATAGTCTTCCTGTTTAGCCTTCTTGGTGACTTCGGTCAGCCGAACCTGCTCGTCCTCGATCTCAGCCAAAAGTGGGCTCGGGGCAAGGGCGCTTTCGGTAATTCCAAGCACAGCGGCAAAGGAAGATCGCGTTGCCGTCAGTTCCTCAATCAGAGAATTGGCCTCTTCGATCGCATCGAGCGCTTGCTCCTGAAGTTCGATCACGTCATCAGGATTATTATCTTTGAGCAAAGGCGTAGCAGCACGCACAGCATCTGCAATCTGGGTAAGACTATCTAGCAGCGGAAGGTATTCTTCACTCAGCGAATCTTGAGATTCATTCCAAAGGGCAATGGTTCTCCGAAACCCCTCCGCATCTTTGGACAAGGCCTGATTCAATGTGGTAAGGAAAGCCGTATTGACCTCATCATCGGCGGCATCCTCTACTTGCTCGAGCAGCACCAGCAAACGCTCCTCAAGCATAAATAACTGCGCCGACTGTTTCCCGAAGCTATTAATCGAAGCCTTCATTTGTTCCTCTTGCGTCATGGCCTTCATACGCTTTCGAGTGACTTCGGCAAGCTCCGCAAATGCAGTCTCGGCACCTTGTTGATGATCGGCCGCAGCCTCGCGGTCCCCGGCTTTAATTTTAGCTAAAGCCGCCACCATCGCGCTTTCAGCGGAGGTAAGTAAGCTGCCGATTGGAGGTGGGGTCGGCGCGGTAGTCGCGAAGAGCGTAGGACGATATGCTGGGATCTCCGGCATAAGTAACAACTGGACTTGCCGCTGCAGACGGGACTGGACTTCGGCGATTGCCAATTTTTGCCTGGAAAATTCCTCTACCGTCAGCGCGGCACTTTCTTCTCGCAGATTCTCATGTCCGGCCACCTGTGCGGAAAAGATGTCGCGAGCGATCGTCAGTGCCTCGTATTCGGCACCGCGTCGCAACCGGAACTCGGCTTTGAGCAACGCCGCGATCACCCCGGCCTGGATCCGCGCCGCTTTGCCGGCTTCCCTTTTGGAAATGAGGGCGGCGGCCTCAAGCATCTTGGCATCGGCCCCCGAACGGACCAGTCCATCAACAAGGCGGGACAAATTAAAGGCTATCAGAGCATCCACGCTAGTACTCTCTTTGTTGCTTGGCGTGGCCGCTAGCAGGCGGGTAGTCTCTCTCGCAAGGCGAGTTTGCGCTTTCTCTAAGTTGCCCCGTTCGGCATCGTCACCTATGATTATTCGTAAGCGCAGGGCGGCTTGGGTCTGAGCCGTGCTATGCAGTTCGCGGGCCATAACATCCGAGGCTTCAGCGAATCCGAGCTGCAAGACCACAAGACCAAGCTCGCGTGCCGAGCTGTTAATCATATCGATAGCGGCTGCCGGACTCTTTCCTTTCCCATCGTCCACCGCGGCAAGCTCCCGCAGCAAGGAAGCTGCCCGCCCCACATGCCCGTCGCCGATCCGGGTCAGTTCGGAACCGAGTTTGACCAGCGCAGCGCTTTCGGCCTCATCTGCAACCTTGTTCGCGATTAGATCTTCCACCAAGGTATCGAATCGAGAGCGGATCGCGTTGAGACGTTCGCGTATCAGGTCCTGTCGCACTGCTTCCACTTGGCAGGTCTGCACGAAGACGTCCGCGGATGGATCGAGATTGCTGATCTGGTCATGCACACCACGCTCCTCGCGGTAGATTGTGCGGATCTGAGTGAGGAGGCGACGCTTCTGTT
>JAPKCZ010000544.1 GCA_028822745.1 Kiritimatiellia bacterium
GCTGAAGAAATTGAAAACATTAAGCCGGGACTGCTGAAAACATTCAAAGACACTGGTCTCACATTCACAGCAAGTAAAGATTTCATGGAATGATGGATGGATTGGTAAAATGTGCCGCCGGTCCCGATGTCTCCTTGTGGCCGATTGTGTTGAAAAAGTTTTTTTCGGTGTCGTTTGAAAAACCTAAGCTTCGTGAGCGAACGACCCAAAAATTTGGCTGGGGGGTCAGTCATCAGGCCCACTCTTCTTTGTATGATGAGGTGAGTGACATGTGCTGAACATTTGGATGACACCCACGGCAAAATTCGCATTCGCCGAAAATTTGGCCTCTCAGGAATTCCGACTTTTTAACACAATCGGCACTCTTCAAGCATCAACCGGCGCTGCGCCCATTTCCGGTCTGCCTCCAAGAGCAAGCATTCACAATTACCTTGGCAATTTGTACAGCAATCAAGTTTCTCGTACGCTGCCATTCGGAATGTTCACATCCGCGACGCTAAGGGGGCCGCGATGAAATCAACAGTTGGGTTTATCGGGCTCGGGGCGATGGGCTACGGCATGGCCCGCAATCTCGTAGTAAAGGGCCATGACGTCTTAGCATACGATCTTAATAGCAAGCCATTGCAGAGGCTCGTCCAGCAAGGAGGTAGACAAGCCAAAAGTGTGGCGGAGATTGGCCGGTCGTGTCAGCAAGTTATGGTCATGGTGGTTGATGGCGAACAGGTTGAGGCGGTCGTCTGCGCGCCAGGTGGTTTGCTCGAAACGATGAAGGACGGCGTCATTCTCATCCACAGCACGATTGCCCTATCAGAGCTACGCCGGATTGCGTCGACGGTAGAGACGAGCGATGTCACCATTATCGACTGCCCCGTGAGCGGTGGCGTTACAGGTGCCGATAAAGGGACGTTGACGATGTTATGTGGTGGCGACATAAGTGCGTTCGACGCTCAACGGCCCCTCCTCGACGCCGTCGCCACTAACGTCACTCATCTTGGCCCCTTGGGCGCAGGAATGGTTGGTAAACTGGCCAACAATTTAATTCTTGGGGTTGGGCGACTGGCGATCGCTGAAGCGTTTGCCATGGCGCTGAAGGCCGGTTTATCCACCGAGGATTTATACCAGACCATGATTACTTGCACCGCCGACAGTAAACAGTTGCGCGGGCTTGAGGGGGCAATTGTGCGCGGCGAATATCCGTCGCGCACTTTCCTTGGCTTGAAAGACCTAAGCGCTGCGATCGACAGCGGAGCGACGGTAGGTCAAGCAATGCCAATTACCGGACTTGCGCGCGAGCTTTACCGACTAATCGATGACAAATCTGGCGGCTTGGGTGGTTCGGACGAGGTCTTAAGGTTCTTGCTGGACAACTAACTTTCCGGGGCCCTTACCTCGCGGCACTGTTCAAGGCGCGTTTGTTGCGTTATTTGGCGTAACGGTCCTTGCGGCCTTTAGTCGTCGGTGATGGTCATGGAGACGAGGGTCGCGACGACGAACGAACTGGCCAGCGCGTAAAAACATACTCCGGGGGCAGACGGGTGCCTGAGTACCCAAAACCCTGCGACCCGCGTCTTCGGGCGTCATCTACGCTTCAAACGTAGTTTCGCCGCGCGGCAACTACCGCATCGACCTAACAGCGCGTTTGAGACAATCGATCGCCGCTTCCAATTCATCTAGCTGTGTGAGATCGACAGCTGTCTTGCCGGGTTTTTCAAGCTTGCGGGAGATCATGGCATCGACCCGCCGCTCCAATTCGCGATCAATGGTTGGGAACTGAATAATCTCGGGCTCCTGAGTTTGCATTGCGCGACCGTTATCGCCTGATGATGCGGGCGATTTTGTCTTTTGCACGAGCTAGCGCGCCTGAAGTGTCTCCGCACAAAGCGCTATAGCCAGGGCGCTACGGACGCCGCCGTTCAGGCAGAGAAAGATCAGGCCAAAGAAGGGGCGTGGGAGCTATTCACGGGCTAGGGTTGGGTGGCCGGAAACCAAATATCATAAGACCAAAGTACGAGGACGATGGCGACCACTGCGGCGACGGCATAGCGCTGTAACCGGGCCGCGCGTTTCTCGCGCTGAACCTCCTCTTCCGTTTTCTGGTGCATTGGTGTTCCACCATTGACGAGTTAGCCGAACTCGAAAGGCCGTTGCCGCTTCTGGGCGCGACCAAGGGTGGGATAAATAGCCTCGCAGCTATTCACCCTTAAAATTTGGCTTTTCCTTATTAAGAAAAGAAGCAATGGCATGCGGCGTGTCGTGTGTTCGCATCATCGCGGCAACACTTACCGACTCCTTGTCGAGTTGGGTTTCCATCGTGTCGGAAAAGGCAGTCTGTAAGAGACGTTTTAATCCGCCGAACGCCTTAGTCGGTCCGGTTGCAAAAACGCTTGCCATCTTCCGGGCC